>CAYQNQ010000031.1:0-16927 GCA_964418815.1 uncultured Hellea sp. | reverse complement strand
TCCATGCCCGGCGGCCATAACCATGGCTGTTTTGATTTTGGGATATTGCTCAAACGTTTCGGGGACATGTTCCAAAACCCATGCCCTTAAATTCGACAATTTTGGGTGGGACAGATCACGAATAAAATGCTGAGCGACACGCGGAATTAAATCGCGATAGTGGGGCTTGCCGTCACGCTTGGCGAGACGCACGAATATACCCAGTATTTTTGCATTCCTTTGGGCGCCCATAATTGCATAGGCGGCTTTGAATTCTTCATCATATGCCAAACCCGCCTTGTCGCAAAACCGCCGCATCAAGGGATCGTGGAGTTCTAAAGCAACATCCCGTCTCGCATCTTCCAAAAGCGAAACCAGATCATAAGCAGGATGCGCAAAAAGTCCGTCCTGAAAATCAATTAATCCGACCCGCGCAACTGATTGACGTCGGGGCAGCCAAAATAGGTTTTCCGCATGAAAATCTCTAAGCGCCAATCCTGCAGGATGTTTGTTTAGCGACAGCCAAAGCCCGCTCCAGATTTGCTTCCATTCTTCCTTGGCTTCCCCGGATAGCTTCTTGCCAAAGTCTGCCGCAAACCAATCCAGGAAAAGGTTCGCTTCGGCCTGCAGAGCATGGTGATCATAATCTCTTACGCGCCAATCCTTTTGGCCGGACTGCATTTTTACTGGGAAACTGGAGCGGTAAATAGCCGCCAGCGTATCGACCGCCGCGCGGTATAGCTCCTGCTCTTTTTCGGGACTCTCTTCCAGAACTCTGGCAAAGAGATCGCTGCCCAGATCTTCCAGCAGCATTAAGCCCTTATCCTGATCCTGCGCTAATATGGTCGGCGCAGAAAACCCGCGCATTTTAAGCTCATTGGCTATGGCAGCGAAGGCTTCCGGGTTTGGGCCTGCTAGCCTTGCTAGGGCGTTATAGCCGATTTTGGCGCGCATTTCAGGCGTTGCCCCGTCAGGTTCAGACGGGGCTTCAGCGCCTTTGGGCGCATCCATAAGAATAGCTTTTTTCAGGCCCAGGCTCAATTTTTCATACCGACGTGTCGAAGCGTCGCCCGGTAATTTATGGCGCGAAGCATCTGCCCATCCTGCCTTTTCCAGAAAGGCTGTCATTTCAGCTTCGCGATCAGACATCAGCTAACCGGTCAGCCCAAAGATCATCCCCCGAAAGCGTCAACGCCCGGCCCGAACCCTCAAAAGTAATATTTATCTTCAGAGCTGTTTTTGGCAGATTGTCCTCCATACGCTGTGGCCATTCAATCAGGCTCACTACTTCATCAAATACATCCAGCAGACCGAGCTCCAGAATATCTGACGCGCGCTCGATTCGGTATAGGTCACAATGCCAGATTTCAAACTCCGGCGCGCTGTAAATCTGGACCAGTGTATAGGTTGGAGACGGCACTTCCGGGGCCTCACACAGGGCTTGAATAATGGCCCGTGCCAAAGTGGTTTTCCCGGCCCCAAGATCGCCAGCGAGGGCAATGACATCACCGGCTGCTAGCCTTAAGGCCAGATTGGCCCCAAATGCTTGCATTTCCGCTTCTGATTTTATGGGTCGATTCACCTTCACTCCATGTGTTTAAGGTCTTGAAATCTGAAAGCAAACCCTTAGGTAAGATGCGCGAATACAGGAGCTCTCATGCCAAAAGTGATTTTTATCGACCATGAAGGGAACAGCCGCGAGATCGAGGCCAAAGCCGGCACTACGATTATGGAAGCGGCTGTCCAGAATTTGGTCCCGGGTATTGACGCGGATTGCGGAGGCGCCTGCGCCTGCGCCACTTGTCATGTCTATGTGGACGAAGCCTGGTTTGGAAAACTCAAAGCGCGCGACGATATGGAAGAGAGCATGCTCGATTTTGCCGAAGATGTACGCGACACATCCCGGCTTTCTTGCCAGATACAGCTGACGGACGAACTGGACGGCATTAAAGTTTCAACACCCGAAGTTCAGTAGCAATTCCTTAGCTTAAAAACTTCATTACTCGGCGACTTTGAACTCAAACTCAGGATGCGCAGACACGGTTGTGGCTTCCTTGGGCATATAAATTGTTACATGCGTGCCCTTGCCTTCTTCGGATTCCAGCTCAACCCATCCCCCGTGTCTTTCAACAAACCTCTGAACCAGCGCGAGACCGAGACCAGCGCCGCCGCGGCTGGATTTAAAGCTCTCAAAGACTTGAGGCTGACGCTCTGACGGAATACCAACACCGTCATCCTTCACCCAAATCGTGACGCCGCCGCCCGGAGCCGCGCGTGAGCCGAGAACAATTTTGCCGCCAGGCTTGGTAAAACGAAGGGCATTAGAGAGCAGGTTATAGACCACCTGTTTTAAACGTTTTTCATCGGCGCGGATAACGCCCACATCCATTGGACAATCCAAACGAATATTCTTCTTCGTGTCTTCCGCCTTGGTCGCTACGTAATCCATCGCCTGGTCCAAAAGTTCAAAAACATCCACATCGCCAAGTTCGAGATCCAGTACATTGGCTTCAATAGCTGCAATATCCAAAATGTTATCAATGGTTTTCTTGAGGTCCTCAGAGGCCGTTTGAATGGCAAAGACATATTCACTCTGTTTGTCCGACAGCTCTCCGGCAAAATTATTCTGAAGGAAATCCGCATATCCGGATATGGTCGTCAGCGGCGTTCGAAGCTGATAGCTGACATGCCCGACAAATTCGGATTTCAGCCGGTCCGCCGCTTCCAGAGCCTCGGCCCGTTCGATCAACGCGGCTTCTGCCTGGCGTGAGCTGGTCACATCATCCCAGGCGATCAGCGTAGCGCCGTCCGGCAAAGGCCTGGACAGCCAGGTCAGCATTTTGTCATCCGAGCGCTTTATCTCACCGTCAACGTGGCGTCGAACCTCAGGGCTCGGGTCAGTGGTGCGGGCTTTGAGATCGCTCCAGAAAATTTTGTCATGATAGAGCGGCAGGCTTTTCTGGGTAATGGCAGCAAAGGCAGAGCCCTGTTCAACGTCCTCTTCTCCGAGCCCCCATAATTTCGAAAACGCCTTATTGGAGATTTTAAGCTTTCCGTCCGGTCCGAACACGGCAATCCCTTCGGATAGTTTGTCCAGCGTGGCGGCCTGAACATTGATCAGCGTGTTAAACTGGCTTTGCAATGTCACCGTATTGGTAATGTCGGATAGCAGAAGCGATATGCCGCCGCGCGGATCCCGCATGCGCGCCAGCCTGAGCGTTGTTCCGTCCGCCAGACTCCAGATTTCGTCCGGAACCTCATCTGGCCAATCCGTATAAAGCGCCAGCTCACCCTGTTTCCAAGCTGCGTAATCGGGCCGGGACGGCAGAAGCTGCTTCTCGCGCATCATATCCAGCCATTCAGAATGTGATGGACGGGTTTTGAACCAACCTTCTTCCAGATTGAACAGCTCTGCAAAAGCGGTGTTATGAAACGACATTTGCTGATCCGGACCAAAAATAACAATGGCCTCGTCCATATTGTTCAATAGCTCATCATGAGACTGAATATGCCGGGTTAAGGCCGTCCGAAGGCCTTCGGTTTCGGAGGCGTCTACGGCCATGCCGACAGCGCCTCCGGATATAGGAAATAGGGAAATCAGCATGGACTTCATATCCTGTCCAACATTGACACGCCGGACGTTTTCGAGTGTCCTCTGCGTGCTAAGCACCGTTTGCGCTTCCTCGGCGGCCAGTTTGTCCAGCTCGATCTGTTCTTCTAATACGGCGACCATATTTTCGCTGCCGACGGCGGAGACATAGGCGTCATTGACCCAAACCAGTTTTCCTTTTGCCGACATACGCCAGATTGGAAACGGCGCCCGACCCAGCATATCAATAAAGGCGACCGGATCATCCTGAGTCAGGAGCTTTTGTGTTTCAAACCGGCTAATAGCCGTACGTTCATCTTCGCCGCGAATGGACGCATCTTCCAGCCACAAAACCGCCTGACTTCCTGCGACCCGGCCATCGGCTTCGATGACATTACCTTCGGGCAGAATAATCGTGATAGAAAACGGCTCTCCGTTTCGCCGCAAAATTTCAAGGCGGCTTCGAAGAGTCAGACTTCCGTCCATTTCGCCTATAGCGTCCAGATCTGCTAGGCCGTCGAGAATCCTAAGGGCCATATCTTTGGAGCGCCCAGGTTCAGCAAATCTTTGAATACTTGCCAGCGCAGCCGGCGATCCGAACACTTTCGGACGGCCCCAACCAGTCTCTGCACCGGAAGGCTTTTCCTCCCAAACCATGATAAGTCCGGGATAAGATCCAAATACAGAGTCAAATTTCTTCATTCGGCGCTCAAGATCGGAATATCGGGATTTCCAGACATTCCCCCCGCCGGAGGAGCGGTTATGGGCTCTGATGGCCGAGTTTATGGCGAGCATGGCAATAAACAGCACCCCAGCGGCGATGATTATTTCCTGATATTCTGCCAGACTCGATATCAAAGGGCGACCTGTTTGTGATTCTCACGACAATACTGTGAAGCCTTTGAACACGAAAGGTTTTGTCTCGTCAAACCTTTCGCGCTAACCTCCGAGGCTCACTGCGCCCAGTTTAAAGCGCAGAAGGACCCGGCAATTTGACATTGGACCGTCAACCGGGGGCTCAAAAACCCAGTCTTCCACGGCGCGGCGCGCCCCCTTACTGAAGCGGCCTTTAGGGACAGACCTCTCAACTTTGACATTTTCGGTTATCCCGTTGGCATTGACATCGAGCCTTAGAATGACCCAGCCTTGCCGGCCTGAATTAAAGGCCCCCCTTGGGTATTCCGGCAAGAAAAACTTCTTAGCTGCCAGCTTTTCACCGCCCAGACAATCATCCGGATCGGAATATCCCTTTACCCAGGGATCAACCGGATATTCGCTTTTAGGCTCAAAAAACTTATCCTGGCTCGCACAAGCCGCCAGAAAAATCAGGGGCAATAAAATCACTATGAAGCGCATATCAATCCACCTCGCCGAAACGCTCTTGCACCAAGAGGACAAGCGCCTGAACCGCGCTTTTTGCCTCGCGCCCTTGCGCAGATATGGTGATTTCTTCACCGCAGGCTGATCCCAACAACAGAAGTTCCATGACAGAGTCTGCGACGACTGTATCGGCGCAGACTTCATTATGACTGCGAACCTTTACCTCGGCGTCAAAATCCAGAGCCCGTTCCACAAATTTATGCGAGGCCCTTGCATGTAAGCCACGCTTATTGGTCAAACGCACTTTTTCAGAAAACCGAGCCATTACTAAGTCAGGTTTGACCCGATAAAATTTCGGACGCTATGGCGATATAGCGCTGACCCGCATCCCTCGCGGTTTTGGCGGCTTCAGATAAAGTCATGGAACGGCGGGCTTCAGCCAGCTTGATCAACATAGGCAGGTTAACTCCCGCCAGAACTTCTACCGAATTCTCGTCCAGAAGCGATATCGCCAGATTAGACGGCGTCCCGCCAAACATATCTGTTAGAATGATAACGCCTTTCTTGGCATTGGCTTTGCCAACCGCCTTGCGAATATCATCCCGGCGACGCTCCATATTATCGTCAGGCCCAATACAGACCGTTTCCATATATTCCTGCGGCCCGACCACATGTTCGGTTGCATGGCGCAATTCCAGCGCCAATTTGCCATGCGTAACAATTACCATTCCTATCATGGTAAAATCATAACTCTATTTTTTCGCTCAAGGCAATTACCCAGCTGAACTTTTAAGTCTGTAACGGAAGATTTATTGTAAAGCGCGCGCCTTGAACTTGATCCCCGTCAACACGGTTTTCGGCAAAAATAAACCCTTTATGGGCTTTGACAATCTGCCGGCAAATGGCGAGTCCCAATCCGGAATGCGAACCGAATTGCGCACCTTTCGGCCTTTCGGTGTAAAACCGCTCAAAAATCGTCTCAAGATTTTCCGGCGGTATGCCCGGACCGTCGTCCTCAACTTTGATTAAAATTCGGTTGGCCTTGTTTTTAATGTCGGTCTCCAAAGACAGTCTCACGGACCCATTATCGGGTGAAAATGTCAGCGCATTGTCAATAAGATTGCGAAGAACCTGCGCGAAGGGCGTTTCAAAGCCTCTTATATATATATCTTTTTCCTTGAATGTTTCGCGCAAATTAAAAACCACTCGCGGCTGAGTTTCTGCCTGCGTGGCTTTATAAAACTCGGCAACATTGCCTATCAAGTCCGGCAGATTGATAAGTTCGGACTTTTCCCGGGCCAGATTGGCGTCAACCTTTGACGCCTTTGAAATATCTGTGATCAGTCGATCCATTCGGCCGACATCATCCTGAATGATCGCGATCAGTTTTTCCCGTTGCTCATCCGTTTTGGCATGTAGCAGAGTGTCCGACGCAGACCTTAAAGAAGTCAGCGGGTTTTTTATCTCATGGGCAACATCAGCCGCAAAATTCGCAATATCATCAATTCGAGAATACAGGCCCCGGGTCATCTCTCCGAGCATGATGCTCATGTCTCCGATTTCATCCTTGCGATAGGAAAAGTCCGGAATTTGATCAATTTTCTTATTTGTCCGCGCCACGATTTCTGCCGCGCGTGAGAGATCCCGTAGCGGAAAAACGATGGACATGGTCAAAGCAATGGAAGAAATAAGCGACGCAAAAACCGCCCAACCGATAATGGGCAGGAGCGATAATCTTTCTTGATCGACAATATCTTCCACGTCGTAAGATTCCAGAGTCACAACGCCCAGGACTTCCTGAACCCGCTTAACAGGAGTACTGACGGTAACAATGTGCCGGTCCAGTTCATCATATTTTTCGCCGCTATAGGTATTACCATCAAGGGCCAGCCTGAGCTCGGCGGGCAGATCCCGGCGATTATTCTCGCGAATGCGCTTGCGCCATGGTAAATCTTTTAAGAATTGTCCCAGAGAAAAATTTTGTTTCGCAGTCTCTTCAGCCTTTTTTGATCCCTCACCTTCCAGAGGCGGTAGCTCGGTAACAGATATGTCTGCAGTAATTTCCTCGCTGTCTAATAGGAGGTTCTGGCCCGTATCATGAAGGCGAATGCGCCATTCGTTCGGCAGGTCCAATCCCTGAATTATCTGCCGGGAACGGTCAATGTCGAGACGGGCATCCACGCCGGATCCAGTGGCCGTATCCCCCATGACAGATGTGACCAGCAAAGCCTGGGATTTCAAATTCTCAATGCGAGCTTTGATCAAACCTTGAGAATATTGATTAAGAGTCATGGCGCCAACGATAAGGATCACCAAACCGAAAAGGTGCGATAAAAATATGACCCGCGTCAGTCTTGAAAAAACGATAGACCGCCGCGAAGTCCGGCGGCGATCCTTACGCACTCGGCGGCGTTCAGACTTCTCTGTATTTGTATCCGACTCCATAGAGAGTTTCGATACCATCAAATTCTTTGTCCGTCTTGCGGAACTTTTTGCGAAGCCTCTTAATGTGACTGTCAATCGTCCGGTCATCGACGTAAATCTGGTCGTCATAGGCGGCGTCCATGAGCTGATCTCTGGATTTTACGAATCCCGGACGCCGGGCAAGTGCTTCTAGAATCAAAAATTCAGTCACCGTCAAGCGCACAGGCTGTCCGTCCCAAGAGCAGGCATGGCGATTCGGATCCAGCGTCAGCTTACCTCTTTTAATGACTTTTTCGTCCCCCTCATCGGGCACTGGAAGTTCAATATTTGTCAGGGATGCCCGGCGAAGTATGGCCTTTATACGTTCGGCCAGGAGCCGCTGAGAAAACGGTTTGGTAATATAATCATCAGCGCCAACGCTTAGGCCGATCGCCTCATCCAGCTCGTCATCTTTAGACGTTAAAAATATCACCGGTAGGTTAGAAGTCTGGCGCAACCGGCGCAGGAGCTCCAGCCCGTCCATGCGCGGCATTTTAATGTCAAACACGGCCAGGTCGGGCGGTTCGGTATTCAAGACGTCCAGCGCCGACACGCCGTCATGGAAACAGCGTACGTCATAGCCTTCATTTTCCAGAAACATGGAAACAGACGTCAAGATGTTTTCGTCATCATCAACGAGATATATTTTTCGCATTTTACTCTCCAAGTTCAAACTTAAGCCTCATTGCGCTGAACTCAAGGGCTTAACTGCGATGCGAATATGGCACGGTTATGACCGGGACTTGCCTAATTTTGCCTTAATTTGGTTTTGACCTTGTCTTGGGGTCCGGAAATAAAAATAGCCCGACCAGGCGGCCGGGCTGTTTAGAGCAACAAGGCCTTTCAACCTACATATTTAGAAATTCACGCCCCCGGTCACCCGGAAACCATAAGCACTAAACGAGTTTGCACCTATCCCGTCAGTATAGACAGACCCGGTCAATCTAAAGCCGTCGGAAGCAATCATTTCCGCGCCGCCTTCCAGCACGAGGCGAATTTCCGATCCAATGACCTCTTCGACACCATCACCGAAGGCGTAAATGCCTTCGACTTCGGCAAATGGGCGCAACAACATATTATCTCCAATATCCATGTCCATATGAACTCTTGGCGCGAAGTGCAGCTGCGTTAAATCATTGCTTTCGGAAGGAATGACCGATCCAAGACTGTCGGTGTAAGACTTTGACTTTTCCGCAAAATATTGGACGCCGCCCTCGGGACGAATAGTGAAGTCTTCATCAAGTTTAAATTCTCCTGTCAAGACCCCGGAGAGAAGCCAGCGACGGGTTTCAAAATCGTCCTGATAAGTGCCAAACGGAGAAACCGTATTATCAGATAGTCCGTAAGCCATACGGCCATCAAAATACAGATCGTCATCCAGACGCGCCGTTACATAAGGACCGGCCATCCAGCCATCGCCTTCAAGGACGCCGCGCTCAATATTACTGTCATATTTAATCCGGTCAAATTGCCCCAGAAAACCCAAGAGAATATTTTCATCCATGAGCACATCAGCGCCCAAATAGAAAATGTTGAAGTTACCTTCCTTGTTCGCGATATTGAAATTTGATAAATATCCCTCGCCCCAAAGGTCTACTCCGTCATCGTGGTCACGTTCATCTTTAAAGGAATAAGCACCTGCAAAGCTGATATCATCACCATTCATAGCGATCATGACAGGCAATTTGTCCGTTCCAGGAAGCTGCAATCCAGCAACTGAAGACGCTTTCTTACGATAGGCCCGTCCCTCGAGCCGATCTATTCGGCGCTGAATATCTGGTCGATGCGACAGCATCAGAGCACTTCTTGCCGTCAGGAACTCGTCAATTGCCTGGGTGGCCGCTGCCACATTGTCCTGAACCGTTATTGTCACAGTATCAGGTGCTGAGTCTGCGAAACTGTCATTGACAACCAGTCGAAAAACAAGGGGGTCCTCAGCCGCGCCGCCGGGCGCTGAAAAGCTTGGCGTCGGCGATGTTGGATCATCCAGCACAACGGAAGGCCCCGAAACCTGCACCCATTGATAAGTGATGCTGTCATCATCAGGGTCAAAAGAAGCCGTTCCGTCCAGTGTCACCCGGTTTCCAGGTATGACATCATCCTGGTCTGCGCCGGCATCCGCCACTGGCGGCGTATTTCTGGCCAGAATCATGACCTGATCCGGTTGAGAATCCTCAAAGCTGTCATTGACAATGAGTTCGAAAACAACGGCCGTTTCCAAAGCCGCGGCTGGAATGGTAAAGGTTGGATTGATGGCCGTTGGGTCTGATAATGTGACCGCAGGTCCTGATACCTGAACCCAGCGATAAGTTATGTCATCGCCATCCGGATCTGAAGATCCGGAACCATCCAGTGTTACCGTATCGCCGGGGCGTGGGTCTGTCTGATCGGGCCCCGCATCGGCGATCGGCGCTTGATTCACGCCCATAATTTGGACCCGGTCCGGCGCGGAATCAACTCGCCCGTCATTGACGATAAGCTGGAAAACTATCCCTGTTTCGATGGCGCCAACCGGTAAGGTAAATGTCGGATTGGCCGCAGTTGCGTCGCTCAATGTTACAGTCGGCCCAGAAACTTGAACCCACTGATAGGTCAATGAGTCCCCGTCCGGGTCGGAAGACCCCGTTCCGTCCAGAGTGATTAAGTCGCCCGGACGGCCCATAGTCTGATCCGGCCCCGCATCTGCAACAGGCGGATTATTGACCGCTTGCAAGGTCACAGCGTCCGTGTTCGAATTTGCGCGGCCATCATTAACAACGAGACTGAATACAATGGGCGTATCAATGGCTGTCGCAGGTATTGTGAATGTCGGATTGACTATCGTTGCATTACTTAATGTTACTGCGGGTCCAGATACCTGTGTCCATTGATAGGTAATCGTGTCGCCGTCTGGATCAGATGACCCTGAACCGTCCAGTGTGACTGTGGAACCCGCCGCCAGAGTCGTTTGGTCTGGCCCAGCGTCAGCGACAGGCGGGTCGTTTTCCACGGCGCCCGTGAGCATGACCGTGTCAACCTCACTGTCAAACTCGCCGTCATTGACCACTAATCTGAAAACAATGGGGTTCGAATCTGCGCCCGAAGGCAACACGAATGTCGGCATAACAGCAGTTGCGTCGCTTAAAGTCACTGAAGGCCCGGAAATCTGTGTCCAAATATAGGTAATAGTATCGTTGTTTGGGTCAGAGGATGCAGAACCATTCAATGTAATCGTCGTTCCTGAAGCCAAGGCAGTCTGATCGGGTCCGGCATTCGCCACCGGGGGGGCATTGGCTGGTCGGCACGGCCCATCAACTTCTAAATTGGTGCTGGATTCTGTGTCAAAAGTACCATCCGGGAATTCCAGCTGTCCAATCATCGCCCCCCGGTCTATAATAAATGATGAGCTTGGATTTGGTGTACCTTCCCAAATCGTCCAAAACCACGGTCCACTATTACTCGATAAAATAGCCGAATCAAAAAAGTATGAAAATTCCGGGAAAGGCCGAGCGGTCGTCGCTGCTGATCGCGCAAATATCCCTGGTCTTATTGGGTTTCCCGCAGCATCAGTTATGGCGAAGAAAAAATGATCCGTTCCAAAACCATCATCATCCATATTTGCTGCAACAAATCCGCCCTGAAATGTGTCAACCACACATTCCCCGCCGCCAAATCGGGATAGACCGGCCGCTGTTTCGTTATAATTTGTTAAGTCGATTTCAATGGCCTGCGCTGAAGTCGCCGCGGTCAAAACGCCCAGCCCCGTCAAGGCTGTCGTTTGAATAATTTTCTTAAGCCGTCTCATTTTAATTCTCCAAGAATATTTGAATTCAGTTTATCTGATTGATTTTTCAACAATGTGAGGTTTGTCACGCCTGCGCCTGGGTTTTGCGTGACAAATGTCACACGGCTCAGGATCAGCGCATTTGCGCTTCGAGCAAAGACAGGTCCGGAACAAAAAAGGCATTCCGGTTACGCTCAATGACTTGAGTTTTGACCAGATCGCTAACCGTACGCGAAACCGTTTCCCGGGCTATACCCAGTCTTAATGCCATGTCAGATATGACGGGCTTGGGGCATACGACATAGGAAGAGTCTTTTTCATTGGCCGGGGATGCCATACGGCGAATTTCAGAGGCCACACGCCCGCGCTTTGACAGCAAATGATTTTCAACCCGGGACTCCTGAAGCCGTTTCAGGCGGGACGTCAGCTGATTGATAATGAATAGATTGATATCAGGATTTTTAGCCATCAAGTCTAGAAACGCTGTCCTTTTGAATTGAAGAACAGTTACATCTGTTTGAGCTAAAATCTGGCAATGCGACGGGCCGCCGGATTGAATATGCTCCGCTCCGATCATTTCGCCAGAGCGAAAGCTATCGATCCAGCTTTCTTTGCCTCGGCGCTGATAAAAGCGGGCAACAGCGATCCCCTCTTCGATGACATAAACGTCTTCGACCTGGTCGTCCTGAAACTGGATGATCTTTCCGGCTTTTAAGTTTTTGCGAATCCCAAAACGGCATAGGCAACTTAAAGCACTCGCTGGAATTTTATTTGACATAAAAGCACCCCGTGAATTTCTACAATTCCAATTAAAGAATATTTCACGAATACATAATCCCTTGAATAAGGGGGCCTTATGCGTGACCCCCGTCACGCGAATTGCAAATCCGATAGAGAAAATGGTTTTAACTCATAAGAAGGTGTCGTCAGGCCTCGCCCCAAGGCTGACGACCAAAGCAATTTACCTGTATATTATAGACCCTCCACCCCTACTATAAGGGGTTCCTAAATGCCTGAATAAATCGAAAATAGAGCAGTTATATTTTAATCCGGGGCACGATCTCGCCTTAACCGCTAGATCATGGTAATAAATGTTTATGGGCGTTTCCTTATCTCACCTTCTTTCGAACTTTTTAGTCATCGCAATCCTGATCACTTTATGCGCTGGCCTGTCGCCGGGGCGGTTTGAAATAGGGCAGTACCGGATTGACCCGGAAGCCATCCGATTCACGCCGTCTACGGCCTCTTATCTCCAACACGACTATGTGGATGAGGAAACGGTCCGGCCCCATAGCGATCAATTCAGTGATGATTATCATCCGCGGCGTTACAATTTTAACTTCGATGAAAAAGATCCGGTTGAAGGCGCCAAATCCATGTTTGTCCCAAGCACATCTGAAAACGTGATTGTCCTTTTCAATGGCGTCCCGTTCGGAAAAAATAACGCGGTACAACTTTTTGCGCCCGGGCTTGGACATCACGCCTATCACGTAGATATACCGCGGCAAGCCCTGACTCCTGGCAATAACCGGACCGATTTTCACTACACATCAGATATATATGAGGCTGGATTACGGGATGTATATATCGGCCCGACAGAGACGATAAACCGGATTGTTAAGCGCCGCAAAAATCAGATTAATTTCCTCCCCAAAATCGGCGCATTCCTTTCGCTGACCGCCGCGATTCTCTGCTTGATGGGCGTATTATTCGGTAGATTCAGTCAACCCTACGCCGTATTAGGCGGGGTGACAGCTCTGGCTTTGCTGCAGTTTTGCCTCTCTTTTGACATGGCGCGATGGGCCGCCATGTCTTACCACGGGACACTGTCTGTTCTGATGCCTTTGCTAAGTCTTGTTCTGTTGTTTTTTTGGTGGCGCAGCGAAAAACGAGAGATATCAATGCTGCGCTATTTTATTCCCGGCGTTTTGATTTACGCAGTTTTGGGACAGGTTTACGGTCTGATGACCGGTGCCTGGCCGAAGCCGCTGCCGGGGACATTAAGCGGCGTCACTCTTTCTCTCACATCCATGCTTCCGCTTATCCTCATCTGGCCCATTATCAATTTGATGACGGATTTATCAGAGCGGCGCTCCATTCTGGACACAATGTCTCTCAAACTCTCGGAACAGGAAAAATTACTGGATGATAAAAGCCATATTATTGCAACCGAAATGCAGAAACGAGCAGTTCTGGAAGAACGCCAACGCTTTACCCGCGATATTCATGACGGCATTGGCGGGCAGTTATTAAGCCTTCTTCTTAAGGTGCGCTCGGGCCGGGTGGATATCAAAGGCGTCGCCAACGAAATTCAGGCTGGCATAAATGATCTCAGACTGGTTGTGGACGCCATGGATCATACGGGTGACAATCTCGAGATGGCCCTATCAACATTTAAAGGCCGGACCGAGCGGCAATTAGAGGCCGCGGACATAAAGCTGAACTGGCATATACAGGAACCTCTGAAGTTCAAACTTGAAGCAACCCGGGATATTCTAAATCTCTATCGTCTTATGCAGGAAACCGTTAGTAATGCCATTCGCCATGCCAATGCCGAAACCGTTCAAATCGATATCAGCGCCGACGGCAAAACCTTAAACATGAAAATACGGGATGACGGCAAAGGATTTGAAATCAAAGAGATAAAAACCGGCAAGGGACTGAAAAGTATTCGGGAAAGAGCACAATTGCTGGGCGCTAAACTTGAGCTCGGGCCAGGCCTGAACGAAAAAGGATTCGGATTGAATTTAGCAGTCCCGGCAAGAAAGCCAGTTAAATCTTGATAAGTCCCAATTGCAGAGCTTCAAAAATAGCTTCGCTTTTTGAATGCACACTTAGCTTGGAATAAATATTTTTGACGTGATCATTCACCGTGTGGGAAGAAACCCCCATGACACTGGCTGTTTCCTTATAAGAAAGTCCCTTGGCGAAAAAGGTGAGCACTTCATTTTCTTTGGCCGTCAGCCCGTGGTTCTGCGGGGCAGGCTTGGCGCTTTCACTACCAAGCAGACTCAGCAAATGGGTCGCCGCCTCGGGGCTGATGGGATTGGCACCTTCAAGCGTTTTCTCAATAGAGCGTACAATCATTCGTTCGGAAGAGTCTTTGAGCAGATAACCATGAGCGCCCGCCTCAAGAGCCGTAATAACGCTGGTCCGGTCACCCAATATGGTGAGCACAAGACATTTGCACTCGGAAGTTCCTGTCGTGTGACGGATAAAGTCCACGCCGCTACCGTCAGGTAGTTGCAGGTCCACAAGACATAAATCCGGAACAAGGCCTTTATCGATATGCGTGATAGCTGCGGCGACGCTCTCTTCAGTGAAAACCACAGACAGGTTTTTCGACTGACTCGCCACATGCTGGATATAGGCCTGCATATCCGGGTCATCTTCTAAAACGCCGATACGAATCTGATCAATCATGAGACGGTTCCTCCGATCCAAGGTATTCATAATCGGGTCTGAGATCCCAGCATACATGATGAGGAGAGTTTTTTACGCCGACCCAGAATTCGGAATGCCCGCTTGGTAACGATCCGTAGCCGATTAAACTGGCCCCCCAACCTCCGTCCTTCATATGTAAATGTCTCCAACCGGCGCCAAATTGACCTGCGCAAAAGGCATCAACATCATCCTCAGTTTCAAACATGGATGCGGGAATGGATTTTGTAAAAGACAGATTGCCTCCGCTCCAGCGTCCCAACAGATCTTTATGGAGATTTTCCGGAGCTGGGAGATTTTGATCTTGAATGCAAACAAGGGGTCGCTTCTCATCGCACGGTACACACCCTTCATTGTGACAGGATTCACCGTTGACAACCGCTATATTCAAAAACACCTGATCCGCAGGCAAAGATTTAAATACTGCGCGGTCTCTTATATCCACGTTAGAAAATACAACACCCTTATTCTCAGGGGGCTCCAGACAAAGCGCAAAACCAACAAAATCGACCATAGTATCATCCCCGATCCTGATCAGAAAATCCTGCTCCGGTTGCTGTTTGCGAATGGCAGATAAAAAATGCGGCATATCTTTTGAATATTGTGTGCCATTTTCATCAAAGACTTGAACAGCCAAGTCTTCAAGACTGGCCCAGTGGTAAGCATTGTCGACCGACCATCCTGTTTTCATCATTTCCGCGATAGGTTGACTGTAACTGACATCGGCAAGGCCAGTGGTGGCATCTTTCTGGGACCGAAAAGAAAAGATGATAAAATCATTTCGAACCGATGAGAGCTCTTTAATGCCGATACTGACGATACCGTGAAAGGTACGTTTTGGCAGGTCAAATTGATCTAGAAAATTCTTGTCTTGTCCCGTTTCGTCGTAACCGCGCAGCGACAAATTTTTGATCGTATCAAAAATTATTTTGTCCTGATCCGGGTCGATAAATGCGTTCTCAACACCCTCGGGACTGAAATTATCTTCAATACCGCGAAATATGATCTGTTTGGTTTCTCCGGCTCGGCAGTTATAGTTTTCCAGTCTCTCTTTAGCTGTGGTATAAGAAACGCCCGGCGAATTTTTGTCTCCCGGTTCGCCGTCCACATAACCGCTGAGATAAGCAAAGTTTATGAGGCCGGCCGCGCCAATCAAAAGCCCAAAAGCAAAGCAGAAAAACAATAGAGATATGCTGGGCCGGGAGATCATTTTTCGGCCTCAAGCCGGGCCACGTCCTCATAACCCATACGCAGATCCCAGCAATTATGATGGGGGCTGTCTTTATAGGTGACCCAAAATTCGTCATAGCCTTGTGGATATTCACCATAACCAACCAATGCACCTTGCCAGTTTCCGTCTTTAATATTGACCATCCGGTATGTGCCTCCAAATCCAGCAGCGCAATAATTGTCAGCCTCATCTTCAGAATTAAACCGGTCACCCGGAACGGGTTTCGTGAATTTTATAAAACCGCCAGACCATAAATTTGATGACATTTCAGTAAATGGGTCTGGAGCCGGGATATTTTGATCATCAATACAAGCTACGGGCAGGCTCTCCTCACAGGCTACGCTTCCGCCATACCCGCTAATACTATAAAGGCTCGCGAACCCCTCACCAAAATCAAGGGTCGCATCTGGCCCCGTATGATGAACCGTCCGCATGACACTGCCTTTGTGATCTTCAGGCTCTAGACAAAGCGCAAAACCCATAAAGTCAACAATAGTATCGTCTGCAATATGGGCGACAAAAGTGTTGCCTTCATTTCTGCGAATAGCGTCAATCAGTGTTTCATGGGATTTCCCCATGACTTCATCACCGCCCTCATTTTTGGGGATTATCTGCCATAAATTTAGCCGCGCCAGATCCGCCCAGCTATAATCGTTCTCCTGTGACCATGTCCCAGGCGACTTTATCTGCGCGACAAAGGCTGAGTATATTTCGCCTTTATTGGTGTAATTCTGGTCTTTAAAATAACCAAACGATACGGTGTCATTATTTAATCCCGAACGCTCCCCAAGATTAATGGTCACAATGCCATGAAATGTTCTGGCGGGGATATCGAAACCAGCGGCGAAATTTCGATTCTGCCTCTCGTCATCAAAGCCCGATGCCGCTTGGCTTCCAGTCGTTGCGATATAATTCTGAATGACCTCTGGTAATTTCGTTGTTTCATCTCCTGCCGGATCAAATCCGTCTTCGATCCCTCCCATTATAACCCTTTTGGTTTCAGCAGGCCGACAGGAATATTGTGCAAGATGCTCTGTGGCTGAGCTATAGGTCATTTCAGGATTTGCTACTTGCGCGGCTTCTTCCTCCACAAAGCCGCCCAGAAATGCCATGCCTAAAAACCCGCCCAGGCCCAATAAAA
>CAYQNQ010000030.1:0-16954 GCA_964418815.1 uncultured Hellea sp. | reverse complement strand
TCGGAAATCAACACAGGGGAAGAATTATGAAATCCACCATCAAATTTTTGCTGGCTACGACAACCATGACCATTGTGGCCAGTGGTGTCAGCATCGCGCAAGAAGACGAAATAATTGTTACAGCGACCAAGCGTCCTGAAAGTGTCCAGGACATTCCGATTTCTGTGACTGTTGTGACGCCAACACAGTTGGAAAATCAGGGTGTCGCCAGTATCAAAGACTTATCCAGCGTGGCATCAGGATTTAACATTCAATCTTCCCAGACTGAAACACAGGGTACATCCATTCGAATTCGAGGTGTTGGGACAACCGGCAATAACATAGGACTTGAAAGTTCTGTAGGTGTGTTCATCGACGGGGTTTATCAGTCCCGGCCGGGCGTCGCGCTTGGCGAACTTGCCGATATTGAAGCCGTGGAGCTGTTACGTGGTCCGCAAGGTACGTTGTTTGGACGAAATACTTCCGCAGGTGCACTAAATATCCGGACAAAGAAACCCGATTTTGACGGAACAAGTGGATATGCCGACTTCACTTACGGCAATTTTAACCTCATCAATATTAAAGGCGGCTTAAATTTAACAGCTTCTGATAATCTTGCATTTCGGGTTAATGGGGCTGTAAGAAGTCGGGATGGATTTTTGACCAGTACAGTTTCGGATGAGGAGAGTCACGATAGAGACCGCTTTTTAATCAAAGGACAGGCCCTATTCGAGCCTTCAGATAGCACTTCATTGCGGGTCATTGCCGATTATTCCGAAATTGACGAGAATTGCTGCGGAGCGGTAACTCTGACGACAAGCCCTAATTTGGGCGCCGCAACGGCTGATTTGTTCCCGGCGGTCGGGTTTGAGGACGGTCTGGAAGAACGGCTGTTTAATGATCAGGGATGGGTCAACGGATCTGATTCCTTCGGTCTTTCCGCTGAATTAAGTCAGGCTTTAGGCGATATCGATATGACCCTGATAGGTTCATATCGGGATTACGGTGCATTCTCAGAGCAAGGTGACTTTAACGGCAGCCAGCAATATAGTGTGCCACTCTTGAATGATGACATTGAAACAATCACGGGTGAGATTCGTTTTCAAGGACAGGCGCTGGGCGGCAAGCTTGATTGGCTGGTCGGCGGATTTTATGCCGATGAAACCATTGAGGAGAATTTCACACTTCAATTAGGACCAGATTATTCTTCGTCAGTATCTCTAGCTAATTTCGGTAGTCCGGCCATTCTTGGCCTGGTTTCTGCGGGCGGTGCATTTTTTGCGAGCGCCGCTGGAAATGGAGGTGTGCCTGACCCAGCCGCATTTGTTCCGATCAGTTCTGATGGCGCATTTGCTGAAAATCTGTTCAATCAAGATGCACAAACATTGTCTATATTTACTCATAATATCTTCGAGGTCACCGAAGATCTCGACGTCACTGTTGGCCTCAGATATAATGATGACCAAAAAGACGCGTCATTTGTCCAACCGTCTGCCAGTAATGATGCTTGCTTAGCGGGATTTACCTTAGCTGGTGCGGTTGGGGCTGACCCAGCCGGTGCTGCAGCGGCCCTTGCTCAGTTTGGCCCAGTTGTAGCCGGGACGCTCACTAATCCTGCCGCTTTAAATGGCGGCGTATTTTTAAATTGTTTTCCGTTTGCGGCTCCGGCGCTCGGAATTTCCTTTCTTCCGTCAACATTTGACGAGTCATTTTCAGATGACGAACTCATTTATACTCTAAAAGCTGACTATAAGGTTTCTAGCGATGTCCTCGTTTATGGTGGATTTAGCCATGGATATAAAGCAGGGGGCTTTAACTTGGACGCGACGGCAGCTGCCGGCGGCGCGAGCCCCCAGTTCCAATCTGAAGAAATTGACAGTTGGGAAGCAGGTATTAAGACCACACTTGCAGATGGCAAAGTTCGCTTAAATGTGACCGGGTTTTGGTCAACAATGGACAATTTTCAGGTTCTGGAATTTACAGGTACCCAGTTTCAGACATTTAATGTGGATGATGTGTCCTCCCAAGGTGTCGAGGCAGAGTTATTTGCAAAGCTCGGGGATGACTGGAGTATAAATGCAGGGGCGACCTATGCCGATGCCAATTATGGAGAAGATTGTGATCGCGGTGGAACCATTACGCCAGCTATCACGCTTTGTAATTTCTCTCTGACAAATGCTCCAGAACTCACAGGGGTTGCCGGTATCACCTATGATGGTCAACTCGGAGATTCCGGATGGGGATTACTGGGTAATGTCAACGTACAAACTTCCAGCAATCGCCGGACATCGACTCAGCCCCAGACTGCTGTCGGGTCATTGAATCCTTTGGACATTCAGGACGGGTATACGAAAATTAACGCCCGGGTCGGATTTACCATGCCAAATGAGCAGGTATCCGTAGAGTTTTGGGGATTAAATCTCACCGATGAAATAACGCGAGCGATTACCTTTAACACGCCGCTTCAAGGTGCTTCCAGATCCGCCTTTATTGAATCACCCCGTCAATACGGCGTAACGGTAAGAACAAACTTTTAAAATTTCTAAATTTCGGAAATTATGCCCCGCGCTTGCTCGCGGGGTTTTTATTTGGGCGACTTATGCATGAGAGCCGCTCGTTCACATATGGCGACCAGATCGCCATTCTGATTATAGGCCCGATGCTCAAAAATAACGATGCCCTGGGTTGGTCTTGATTTGCTTTCGCGAACATTTTTAACTTCAGTTTCAACGCGTATAGTATCGCCATGAAAAAGGGGCTTTGGGAATTTGACCTCGCTCATACCAAGATTGCCGACCGTCGTGCCAATTGTCGTGTCATTAACGGATATTCCGATCATCAGTCCAAGGGTAAACAGGCTGTTGACCAGCGGCTTCCCAAATTCCGTCTTTGACGCAAAATCAAAATCAATGTGAAGAGGCTGCGGATTGAGTGTCATATTTGAAAACAGCATATTGTCTGCTTCGGTAATTGTCCGGCGCAGTTCATGTTTGAAGGTGTGTCCGACTTCGAATTCTTCGAAATAAAGTCCAGCCATAATCGCTCCATCAGGGTTATGGGGAGCTAACGCGAAATTTCGTTATCGACAAGCCTCGGCTTGCGGAATTTTGTCTGCTTTTAGAGCTGCCTTGAAATCCAATTTGGGTTCGTCTTCTGTATCATAAAGGATCTGTAGCAGGACTGTTTGTGAAATGACCTCGCCATCACTTATAAAGGTGCCTTGAGAACTTGTGTAAATGACTTCATGATCGGAAGAAGTAGATACGCAAACGTTTCTAGGGCCTGGCAATTGGGCGTTTTCACCAAATTTCACATCTCCAATTCGCCCTTTTTCGGCGACGGAAACATGCAATAACCCAGAGCTCTCTTTGGCTGTGACGACAAAAGGACCGTCGCTACTGACAAAGTATCGTTTGAGGCCGGCCGGAGACGGGATTTCGGCTGAGATGATATGGGTTCGTTCGGGTAGGTTGAAGTTTGCGTGAAGATGTGCTGCCGCTGGAATAGACAGGATTTCTAGCAAGGCAATTCCAACTATGATGTTTCGTTTTCGCACGGTCTTTCTCCGGTTGATCCAATCCCTTCAAGAACGGTGCCACTGGTCATTCTGCGAAATTGAAGATATAGGCGCGTCATGGAGAAATGCGACAAAGCACTTTTAATGTTTTCCGGCGGACAGGACTCGGCCGTCTGTTTGGCCTGGGCGCTTGAGCGCTATGACCGCGTTGAAACTGTGGGATTTGATTATGATCAGCGTCATTCGGTTGAGCTGCAATGCCGAAATAAAGTACGGGCGAAAATTGCAGGCCTGAATGTGGACTGGGGCAGGTCACTGGGCGACGATCATGTATTGAATTTGTCCGTACTTGGGGAAATCAGCGAAACTTCCCTGACTCGCAACATCGAAATCGAAATGAATGCAACAGGTCTTCCCTCCACTTTTGTGCCCGGCCGAAACCTTATTTTTTTGAATTTCGCCGCGGCGCTTGGATATAGGCGCGGAATTTTTCAACTCATGGGCGGCATGTGTGAGGCGGACTTTTCCGGTTATCCGGACTGCCGCAAAGAAACTTTGGACCGGACCATGGAATCCATATCTCTCGGGATGGATAAAACTTTCATCCTGCAGACCCCGCTTATGCATGTGAGCAAGGCCGGAGCGTGGAATTTGGCGAATGAGCTTGGCGGTCAGAATTTACTCGATATTATTCTGGAGGAAACTCACACTTGTTATCTGGGAGACCGCGGCAGGCGGCATCAATGGGGCTACGGATGTGGGAGCTGCCCCGCTTGTGAGCTCAGAGAAAAAGGGTGGCAAAATTACAAGGCAGGTCGATTGAATCGATGACTTATTCTGTGAAGGAAATTTATCTCACAGTGCAGGGTGAGGGAGTTCAGACTGGACGGCCAGCTGTTTTTCTTCGTTTTGCAGGATGTAATTTGTGGTCAGGTCTGGAACGTGATCGGCAGGCCGCGATTTGCAGTTTTTGTGATACCGATTTTGTCGGAACTGATGGACCGGGAGGAGGGAAATTCAAAGGCGCTAAACAATTGGCAAAAGCTGCGAAATCCTTCTGGCCTGAAGGCATTGGTGAGCCATGGGTTGTTTGTACGGGCGGTGAACCTCTATTGCAGCTCGATGAAGAATTAGTCGCTGCTTTTCACGAGGCCGGATTTAAAATCGCGATCGAAACTAATGGGACGGTGATGGCGCCAGATCACATTGATTGGATATGCGTTAGTCCAAAAGCTGATACGAAAATTATTCAGACATCCGGGCAGGAACTAAAACTGGTTTATCCTCAAAGAGAAAATCGTCCCGAGCAATTCGAACATCTTGATTTTGAAAACTTCAGCTTGCAGCCGCTCGACAATGATAACCGAGCGGAAAATATGCGGGCGGCGTTTGACTATTGCCTTTCGAATCCGCGTTGGAGGTTAAGTGTACAAACCCATAAATGGTTGGGCGTGCCCTAACTTCGCGAAATTAATCCCACGCTAAAGATTTGGCGGTGCGTCTGGCGAACCGATCTATGGCGCGATTGGTATCAGACCATGTAGTCCCGGCAGGCGCATCGCAAATATTGTTTTCGTAATAGGCGTAGGAAATATCGCCCTGGGCCTCGCCATTATTTGCAATTATTTGCGCTGAAAAAGATGCTCCGCCTGAACCAATACTACTATTGGAAAGACTTGAACTTCGGGACCTTTGCTTGAACGTTGGCCGTGTTGGCCTGGCATCAGCCAGAGTAACCCGCAAAACATTTTCCGAGTTTTTGTCAACAACAACACCTTCTTTTTCAAGGCGTTTGGCCAGTCGGGTCTCAAGTCTCTCAACTAGTCTGTCCAAGTCTTTCTCACCGTAATAGCCATTGCCTCCAAATCCATCCCGGAGGCTACGTATGTTGCCGCGGTCTTTTCTGTTTTTTGGCAGGTTATTCGCACGCCATTCCATATCTTCGCTTAGTGAGACTTCGATACGAACAGAATCGACGGGAACACCCAATGTATTTTCAAATTTCTTTGAATTTTTAGCTAGAGCTGGCGTTGCCAGCAATAATCCCGTGGATATAATTGCGGTGGAAAGAATTCGGCGCATGACACTATCCTAATTAGGCTAATGTCACTTTGTAACAGAATTAGAGCGCTAAATCAACAAATGACCTTGCCAATTACGGAAAGTTTATTTGGCGACGTCTACCAAAACGCTAAGCACATTTTTTGCAGTCTTAATTTTCGCCAGTTCGCTATTGAGCTGAACAGACTGAATGTTTTTGGCGATTGTTACGGTCTTTCCAGTCAGGTCAACAACCTGTGTGGTCATTGTCAGTATGCGCTCAGTTGTGTCTAGAGCGGCATCGGTTATTTTTACCGGGACAGACCCGATGAAGTAGACACCCTTGCCAACGCCGTAAACGCCTTTGCCGACGGCTTTGCCAGCATCAATAGCGCCTTCACCGACAAATTCGCCTGTGTCGACGGCTGCTCCGCCAACCGCGCCAACGGCCTTAACTGTTCCTTTTCCAACGGCGTAAGCACCTTTGAAAGGGGCAGACACAACCTTTCCGGTCGTTTTGCAGCCCGAAAGCGCAATTAACGAAACGGCGAGGGCGATAATTTTAAATTTCTGTCTGGCCATTGTAGAAGTCCTTACTTTTGCAGCGCTATACCACGTAAATATTTGTTCTGCTTATATTACAGTAAAATTATTACAGCTTTATTTACTGACCTTCACGGCGCCAGGCGAATGCCAGCGCCCCAATGGCCAAAATAAAATATAATAAAGTAGGAGCAAGTGGTTTTCGCCGAGAATTTCGAGTTACATATTGTTTGTTCTCAACCAGACCCATCCAGTTTTCGCCGCGGGCTTTCGCACCAGATTTAACCCGCCTAATTGAACCGATATCGCCGTTATCTTTTGCTGTGTAGACTCCGCCACCAGTGGCATCGGCCAGAGGCTGCACAATATCGGTTGTGGGCGTCAGAATGTTATATTCTTTTGGGTTTAATGCGCCGAGTGCAGTGACTGTACTTATATCCCCAGATCTTAATAGATATGCGCCTTGGCCCGCCGTTTTGCCAACGCCCCTGAACAATCCATCTCCGATTTTTTCAAGCTTGATCACTTCTCGGGTCTGATCCGGCTTTCGGACTTCCACATTTCCCACATTATCTGAAAGAGTAGAACGCTCAATAATCAACTCATCGCCATTGATCTGTGCGACTAGTTTTTCTGCATCAAGATCAGGTTCGCCCAAAAGCCAATGGGCCATGCGGCGGAAAAGTTCGCTATATGGTCCCCCGCCGTCATAACCTTTTGACCAAAGCCAGGACTGATCAGACATCAACATACCAACTCGCCCATCGCCGACTTTTTCCATAATTAGCAAGGGTTCGTTGCCGGGGCCTTCCATTAAAACATGACCGCTGACAACATCACTTTCTACAATCCTGAACCATTGACCCCAATTTTCGGACGGCTCGCCCACAAATGATGATGTGACAGGATGCCTGCGGCCCTTATCCGTAAGCTGAGCCCGATAAGCATATTCGACGATTTCTCCGGTCGGGCGCGCCGGTAACACGGCAGCCAAAGCCGATCTGTAAAGGCTGTTTTCACCCGCAAAGCCGGGACCTGTTGCGACAAGCAACGCCCCTCCATTTTCAACATAGATCGCAATGTTTTGGATATAGTATGGATCGAGCAGGGGTGTTGTCCTTCCACTTCGTCCGGGTGAGGACCGGCGCGTAAATTGATCAAATATGATGAGATCAAAGTCGTTCAGCTTTTCTTCAAAGAGTTGCCCCGTAGGGAACGAGATCAAAGAAAGTTCAGTTGAAAGTGCCCCGCGCTCTTTAACTCCCGGGACGGTTAAAATCGTAAAGTGCACCATTTCTACGGCCGGGTCACTTTTTAGCAGGTTTCGCCATGAACGGCCGCCTCGGTGAGGTTCACCGGTCACCAGCAGCACTTGCATGCTGTCACGAATGCCCGAAATTTCAGATACAAAAATATTGTTCTTGAGCGTGAGTTCGTCGTCAGCTGCAACCACGTTAAGCTCGACAGTATTGGTGCCGCGACGTTCAATTTTTATGGGAATTGAAACACGATCTCCAATCGTAGCTGGAAAACGGGCAATGAGTTCGCCATTGACCCTGATCTGAATGACGGCTGTCTCTCCTTCATGTCCGGGGTCATCTACGCGGACTTCAAAATCTGTCTGCTCGCCCACCAACCCAAAACGCGGAGCAACAATGGCGCTGATACGTCTGTCGCGACTGTCGAGGTCTTCCAGAATTACGGCATGAAATGGAACGTTTTCCGGGAGCAAGTTGTCAGTGTTTTTGGGAATGTCATGGATCTGGCCGTCTGTAACAGCGATAACACCAGCGAGACGGTTTTGAGGAAGGCCGGAAAGCGCTTCGATCATATCTGTCGCCAGTTTGGTCCCATCATCATTAGCGCCCGAGCGCACAAGTGTGACTTCCAAGTTTTCCGCAGCATCTAATGCGTTTCCCAGACTTTTGACGATTTTTTCTATTTTTTGATCGCGACCACCCAGTTTGGCACTTTCACTTTTATCGACAATAACCAGAACCTCATCCGGCAAAGGTTCGCGTTCTTCCTCGACGGTTTGCGGATTCATCAAAGCGAGCGCCAGAAATAGAGCTGCCAGACTGCGGAGTAAAAAACTTCTCAGTTTCGAAATGCCGCCGATAGCGGCCGCAAAAACAGCCAAAATTAGAATTCCGGCTATCCAGGCAGGTGCGATCAAAGGATCAAAAGCGATATTGGGCAACCAGGGCATTATTCTTCTTTGTTTTCCTCGTCGTCTTCGCCAAGATTTTGGGGTAGCCGGTCTCGTAGGCTTTTACGTTCTATGAGAGCTTTGGCATGGACCTGATCGGCTTTGTAATTTCCGGCTAAAGTATACATCACCAGATTAACACCAAACCGAAGAGCCATTTCTCGTTGTTTGGGTATGTCGCGTTCAATTTCGAGATAATAATTATCGGCTTCACGGGCCCAACCTGCCGACCAGTCATTTCCACCAATTATAACGCTCGACACGCCGTCACGGGCAGCGCCGCTTTGGTTTTTGTCAACCCAGACCCGACCATTAGCCCAGCGCCCCGGGTAGAGGTCGATAAGATAATAGCTTTTATTGAGAACATGTTCTTCGGGTACCTCAACAAGTGACGGAATATCGAGATTTTCTGTTATGCGTTTTAGGCCGGGGTGAGGCTCTCCGACCGATAGAAAATCATCTCCGCTGTCTCGCGTATCAAAAATAATTGTACCGCCGCCGGACATGTAGTCATTTAAACGGGTGGCCGCTTCGTCCGTTATCGCGGGTGCATCACGGTCTACTGGCCAATATAAGAAAGGATAGAACACAAGCGGGTCTACCTCTGGGTCTACGCCGCGAACACCAACTGGCTCAATGGTTGTCCGGCGATTGAGAATGTCAGCAAGGCCTTCCATAGCGTTTTCACTGGTATTATCGACGCGAAAATCACCTGTCTTCACATATGCGAAACGCAGTTCCAAGGCGTCATTGAAATGCTCTTCATCCTGGGCGATTGAATCAGGTGAATTCGCGATTATGAGGCCCGCTATGAGAAATCCGGCCATTGACTTTCGCGGGGTCAATCGCAGCTTGTCCCGAAGGCTTCGAATGCGACCCGAAGCATAAATCGCAAGAATGGCATCTATTGCCAGCATTAAAAGCCCAAGCCAAAGCAATAGCCCGCCGAGATTGCTTTCCGTTGTTTGTCCATAGGTTAGCCGGTTGGATCCTTTGATGTCACCCAATCCCTGATAAGCGGCTGTATCCGTTACAATATTGAGGGCCTTGCGGCGCGGGCCTTGTCTATAGAGGCCCGGAGGATGAGTTTTCGAAATTTCAATCTCATCAAACTTTCCAAATGGTATAGGCTTGGTGAAAATACCCGGACTCATAAGCCTTCCATATCCGCTAAGAACTCGTTCAGGCGCCCAATCCCCGGATGAAGCACCCGGGCTATTGGCCGATGTGGAAGATTTTGCCAAACTCAGAAGGCGATTGAGCATATCAACATATAGGCCACTGACAGGTACATTGGACCATTCCGGGTGCGCTGTGACGTGAAATAGCACCACACGTCCAAATCCAAATTCTTTCGAGGTCACAACCGGTGATCCATCTTCCAGACGAGCCCAGGTTCGGCTATCGGTTTCTGCGCCGGGCTCCGCCATGACTTGCCGTTCAACTTTTATGTCTTCAGGAATATTCAATCCAAAGAACGGACTCTCAGGCGGAAATTCGGAGAAATTCTGGGGTTCTTCCCAGGTTAGGGCACCGCCAAGGGCACGGCCGCCTGATCGGAGCCTGACTGGAATGAATTCATCCGAGCGCTGCGCAAGTTTAGGCCCGGCAAAACGAATGAGCAGCCCGCCATTTTCCACAAATTTCTGGGTTTCTTTTGAGGCGTCCCGAGAAACATCGGGCATAACAATTATGCTTGGCGCTAATGGCAAAATTTCTTCGAGAGTTCCCCGAAAGACGTCCGCATAGGGTTTTAATGCCGTCTCGGCATAAAAGGGCTCGGACAATAAGGGATTAGACACGTCCTGAGCTTCCGTTAAAACACCGATTAGAGGACGGCCCCAACTGTCATCCAATAGTCGTACTGAGCCCGCCGAAACGCTGTCAGTCGCGCGAAAGGCTGCGATTTGACCTCTAAGTTCGGCCGGTAATTCCATAATAGACTCGGCCTGAGTCTGGCCGGGCGAAAAGCTTATTGAACCGCGAGAAATAATTCGGCCATCTTTGCCATGGGCCGTGATATCGGTGCTGCGCAGCCCGTTTCCGTCCGGACGGTGCCATGTTGTGCGAAGGCCATCGGCGATTTCTTCAAGTTCGCCCGGAACCAAGGGTAAAACATTGCTGGCAGGCGATAATACATTTAGCGCACGACCTTTTGATAAAACCTCGACGAAACCAGCTTGGTCTGGCGACCTAATTCCACTGGATAGCCAGTAAATGTCGGCATTCGATAAGTCGGCGTCGCCTAACCGCGCCATGATGCTGTCATGCCGGTTTGATTCGGCCTGCGGGGATAGAGATTTGATAGCGCGTAGGGCATCGGAAGGTTCGACAAAGATCGGCGTGTCAGAGTTTTCATCCGCTGTAACGAGCATGACTTTGACGCCCTTCCGGCGGGCGTCTTGAATACGGTTTTCGGCTTCTTTGGTAATTTTTGGCCAATTCGGGGCTGCATCCCATCCGTTATCGATGACAATTACGACCGGATTTGCGTCAACGCCTTCAGGTTTTTGAAGGAGGGGCTGCGCGAGCGCAATCGCTATTAGCGAAACCATTAGCAGCCTGAATAAAAGCAGCCAAAGCGGCGTACTGTTTGGCGTTTCTTCTTCGGTTTCGACTTCTCTTAATATGCGTAGCGGCGGAAATATTTGCTGTATCGGTTTGGGAGGCGTTATGCGCAACAGCCACCATATTAATGGCAGGGACAAAAGTCCTAATAGAGCGAGCGGAGCCAGAAAAGTCAGCGGACCTAGTGTCATCGGGAGGCCTCACCGCCAATGGCCATATAAAGAGATGTTAGCGCTACATTGGCAGGTTTATCCGTTTGGTGCGTAATAACAGGCCATCCGAGACGGCGGGCCATATCCGCAATCGCGGCCCCATGGGCTTCAAATTTTTGCCGGTAAGAATCCTTGGCGCGTTCCGCTCGTCCAACTATAAAGGGCGAGATTTTTGTCTTTCCTTTGTCGCCGCCCGGCATCATCATTTCCATGCGTCCCCTGTACGGGAAAAGCTGCTCAGCCGGGTCTATCAGGCGTACCAGGATTGCCTTCACGGGCCTGCCGGCGAGTTGGGTCAGACGATCCTTCCATATATCCGGATCATCCAGAAAATCAGAAGCGATAATGAGCTGAGCATGGGACGGAATTTTTCCATTCAGGTTATCATAAGGACCAACTGAATTTGCCAACCGCTTGGTTATCCGTTCAAGACCCAGTCGTCCGGACCGCGGTCTTTCAGATTCGCCCAAAACTGCGCAGCGCTCCCCCGAGCGCATCAACAGGCTGGCCAGCGCCATACACAAAACCGTTGCCCGGTCCTGTTTGGTCGAGAGGTCAGGTTTCGAATTCCAATCCATGCCGGGACTGCCATCTCGCCAGAAAAACACAGTATTTGCGGCTTCCCACTCATTTTCCCGAACATAATATTGGTCGCTGCGCGCAGAGCGGCGCCAGTCAATATCGCTTACAGCGTCTGATCGATCATAATTTCTAAATTGCCAGAAAGTTTCGCCTTGTCCGGCGCGGCGCCGTCCGTGCACCCCTTGCGCTACAATGGCGGCAACCCGTTCGGCTTCCGCCAATAGGTCTGGATAGCTTGAAGCCAGTCGCTCCGATTGGCGTCTAAGGCGGGTATGTTTGTCGGCTGTCTGGGCCACCTATGCGATGGCGTCCTTAAGGCGGTCTATCGTATCGCCGATTGTAATGCCATCGGCGCGTGCTGCGAAAGTCAAGGCCATGCGATGTTGCAGGACCGGTTCAGCCAGAGCCAGTACATCATCAATCGAAGGTGAAAGCCGTCCGTCCATTAAAGCGCGTGCGCGGCTTGTCAGCATTAATGCCTGACCAGCTCTTGGACCGGGGCCCCAAGCTACTTGATTTGTGATTTCCGAAATATCTGATTGGTCCGGACGGGCATTTCGTACCAGTTTCAGGATTGCTTCGACAACCGTTTCGCCTATGGGCATTTCTCGAACCAGAGTCTGCATATCTATAAGAGCTTTCGGTGTCAAAACCTTGGTGGCTTTCGCTTCTTTAGCGCCGGTTGTCGCAATCAAAATTTGTTTTTCTGTCTCGAAGTCTGGGAAGTCCACATCGATTTGAAGCAGAAAACGGTCGAGCTGCGCTTCAGGTAGAGGGTAAGTACCTTCTTGTTCAATAGGGTTTTGGGTTGCCAATACATGAAAAGGCTTGGGTAGTTCGTAATGTTGTCCGGCCACTGTGACAGTGCGCTCCTGCATGGCTTGCAACAAGGCTGACTGTGTTCGAGGTGAGGCGCGGTTAATCTCGTCGGCCATCAGGAGCTGGCTAAATAGCGGACCCTGAATAAACCGGAATGAGCGCTTACCTTTGGCGGACTCCTCTAGAACTTCAGACCCGATGATATCTGAAGGCATCAAGTCAGGCGTAAACTGGACGCGGTTATTGCCGAGCCCCAATACAGTTCCCAGAGTTTCAACGAGGAGCGTTTTCGCCAAGCCCGGGACACCCACGAGGAGAGCGTGCCCCCCTGACAAAATGGCCGCAAGGGACAAATCAACGACCTCTTCTTGACCGAGGACAACTTTTTGGATGCTGCCCTTTACCTTTGTGAGTTTGTCACCCGCAGCCAGCGCTTTTTTCTCCAGCGCAGCGGAAATTCTGTCAGTCATATTATCTCTTTGCTTTGAAAAACTGTGATAAGATTTTGTTTCGGTGGTGACTACTGGATTAAACAGTAAAAATCGATAAGAAAATGTCTATGCCTGAATCATTAAAAAGCCGCAACGCAGGATTTGATTTAGCCGCTCTGATTAAAGCGGCTGAAGTGCAGTCTGATGGCACGGGAGAGCGGCCCGTGGATAAATGGGACCCGGAATATTGCGGCGAAATGGATATGGTCATCAAGCCCGATGGGTCCTGGTGGCATGAGGGAACCCGAATAACGCGCGAACCTCTGATAAAACTTTTCGCATCTATCCTCAGAAAAGACGAAGACGGTGAAACATATTTGGTGACGCCGGTTGAAAAAATCCAGATCAAAGTGGAATCGGCGCATTTTACCGCGGTTCGCGTTGATGTTGAAGGTGCGGGAGAGCATCAACGAGTCTTTTTTACGACAAACCTCGGAGAAATTATTGAAGCAGGCCCGGAAAGGCCGATCAGAGTGGAAACGGATTCGAAGACCGGGGAACCTCGTCCGTTTGTCTCTGTCAGAGGCCGGCTTGAGGCGTTGATGACAAGACCGGTATTTTATGAATTGGTTGAACACGGGGTTGAAAAAGACGGTAGTGAACTTGGCGTTTATGCCGCAGGAACTTATTTCCGCCTCGGCCCAATTTAATGAAGGACCCTGTCAAAAAAATTAGCGCTGCCTTACTACCTGTGGAAATTTCAGGCGATGATGACGCAATTAAGCGAAAGGGGCAACGCCGCGCGGCGGTGCTTATGCCTTTGGTCAAGCGTGCCGATTGGCAGGTGATATTAACTCAGCGCCCTGAAACCATGCCGAGCCATCCTGGCCAGATCAGTTTTCCGGGCGGCAAGATTGAAAAAGGCGAAACCGCTGAGGAAGCCGTATTTAGAGAAACCCATGAAGAGATTGGGATTACGCAAGATAAAATCAGACTCATCGGACGATTGCCGTCCTTCAATGCGGTTTCCGGATATAGGGTAACCCCTTATGTTGGAATAGTTGATAGCGCAGCTGTTATTCATCCTGATCCCAGAGAAGTTGCAGATGTGTTTGAAATCCCCCTCTCTTTTCTTATGAATCCAAAAAACCATGTTGCCCGGGATTTTTTCTTTGATGGACGAGAGCACCGCCTTTATGACATGCCTTATGATGAACCTAATGGCGTGCACCGAAATTTGTGGGGTATGACAGCCATGATGATTTATCGAGTTTACCAACGGACTTTCAGCCATGAAGCTTGATCCCAAACTACATGATTGGCTTCAATCCAGTGCGGCGAAAGTTATATTTGGCGCTCTGCCAAAAGGGTCCGCCCGTTTTGTCGGGGGATGCGTGCGTAATGCCATTTTGGGAGACTCTCTTGGAGATGTGGATATAGCGACTCAGCTTGAGCCCGCGGAAGTTCAATCAAAGCTGAATGCGGCAGGCATAAAGACTGTGCCGACGGGCATTGAACACGGAACCATCACAGCAATCATTGATGGAGAGCCATTCGAAATAACGTCTCTGCGCAAAGACGTGGAAACCGATGGCCGCCGGGCCGTCATCGCTTTTACTGAGGATTGGGCAGAGGATGCAATCAGACGTGATTTCACCATTAATGCACTTTATGCTGATGCCGATGGTAATGTGTATGACCCGACAGGTCAGGGACTTGCGGATATTCAAATCCCTAAATTCCGGTTTGTCGGAGATGGCGATCAAAGGGTTCGAGAAGACTATCTGCGAATTTTGCGCTACTTCCGTTTTTTGGCTTGGTATGCAGGCGATAATAAAATCGACGCGGGGGCATTGAAAGCTTGCAGGGAAAACCGTGAAGGCCTTAGGTCCTTGTCTGCCGAACGCATCTGGTCGGAATTTAAAAAGCTATTATCGGCGCCAAAGCCTGCCAGGGCCGTTCATATCATGCTGACCAATGATATTTTGTCATCGGTTTTGCCTGAAGCCTCCAATGCGGAAGGGCTGGCTTTGATACAGGCATTGGAACAACGCGAAAAAATTTCGCCAGATCCTCTTTTGAGATTAATGGCCATGTCGGGGAGAGACGAATTTGCCATGGCCCAGCTGGCGAAGCGCCTGAAGTTCTCGAACACGGAGAAAGCCAGATTGTTGTCCTGGGCCGGCAATCAGGTCGCATTTTCACCGGATATGAAAGAGCGAATTTTCAAACAAGGCATATATGCGAGCTCGCCACAAACCGCTTATGACCGTATGATTGTAAGAGCAGCCGGAGAGCCGGATCCCATTTTGGCATCAGAATGGGTCAGGCAAGCCCATTTCGCGCGAGATTGGCTGATTCCTGAGTTTCCGCTCAAGGGCCGCGACCTCAAATCGGCGGGAATTGAGGATGGACCGGAAATGGGAAAGGTCCTGCGGGCTTTAAAGGAGCTCTGGGTCCGCAGCGGATTCGAAGCTGACCGGGAAAAACTCCTGATGGCGTTAAAAATGATCCGTCCAAGAAGCTAAGGCCATTTCACAACCGGCGGCATGGAAGAAAGTATGGTTTTTACATTTCCGCCTGTCTTCAGCCCAAATGTCGTTCCCCGATCATATAGAAGATTAAATTCCACATAACGGCCTCGGGTGATGAGCTGCTCTTCCCGGTCATCAGCCGACCAGGGTTTTGCCATATGCCTGCGAACGATTTCGGAATAAGTTTTAAGGAAACCACGGCCCACATCCTGGGTGAAAGCAAAATCGGCTTCCCAGTCTCCGCTATTATGACGGTCATAAAATATCCCGCCAATACCGCGCGGTTCGTCCCGGTGATGCAGGTGGAAATAATCGTCACACCATTGTTTATACCGTTTGTAGTCTGCGCACTGGTGAGCGTCGCACACAGTTTTCATGCCGGTGTGAAAAGCTATTGAATCCGGATGATCTTGCCGTCGTGCGCTTGCATTGGTTGGGGTAAGATCAGCGCCGCCGCCAAACCAGTCCTGTGTCGTCACAATATAGCGTGTATTCATATGTACGGCCGGGATTTTTGGATTGGCCAGATGCGCGATCAGGCTTATCCCTGCGGCCCAGAAACGTGGGTCGTCTTTCGCCCCCGGAACGGTATCGCGCATTTCGCCTTCAAACTCCCCGTGCACAACAGAAATATGGACACCGCATTTTTCAAATAAACGCCCTCTCATCATGCCGCCAGTTCCGCCGCCGCCATTGCCTTTACGCTTCCAGTCTTCAAAAACAAATGTCCCCGGCGTCGGGCCGTAAAGAGCTTCCGGGGCCTCGCGCTCGAGCGTTTCGAATTCGGCGCAAATTGTACCGCGGAGTTCCCGAAACCAATTGGCCGCTTTTTGCTTTTTTCCGTCAAAACTCATTTGGGGAGTCCATTTGTTTGTCTCAGAGCCTCATATAGTCCGATGGCAACGCTTGTGGCGAGGTTAAATGAGCGCATGTCCTCGCCTAATGGAATAATAACCCGTTCATCAGCCGCCATATGAACCCTATCCGGTACGCCCGCACTTTCCCGGCCAAACAAAAGTCGATCCCCAGGCCGAAATTGAAACGCCTCTAGACGATGCTTTGCTTTGGTCGAAAACAAAACAATACGTTCGTCATTTGCGGAAGCGTAGTCTTCCCAGCTTTTATGTCTCAGAATGCTATCGACTGTGCCGTAATCCATAGCGGTGCGTCTAAGAGCCTTCGTGGAGAGTGGAAATCCGCAGGGTTCAATCACGCCGAGTTCTATATCGAAACAGGCACACAGCCGCATGACTGCGCCAAGGTTTTGAGCAATATCGGGTTGATAAAGGGTGACATTCATAGATGCTTGCTATGCACTGAACGTGAACTTCGCAAGGCTATATTGCGGCGTTGTGCCGCGATTAAAAATTAGCCTTTTAGAGACAATATGTTTATTACCACGCTCGAAATTACATGTGTAAACTGCAAAGGGATTCTCCCGTGTCTGACCACGCCGAAAACTCACATGAACACATTGATGAAGGCAAACGTGACTTCATTTATATTGCTGCCGGAGCCGC
>CAYQNQ010000029.1:4855-17752 GCA_964418815.1 uncultured Hellea sp. | reverse complement strand
GACCAGTTTGGGGCCATGGATGAAGCAGAATTCCTGCTCGAAAGCGCCGTTGAATTTGAGCCTGAGAAGGTACAGCTTCGCCTCGATTACATGAACATACTCCGTAAGCGCCAAAAACCCGAAGCCGCCATGACGCAGGCAAAACATTTGCTGGAAAGCAATCCGGATAACCTTGTATTTCAATCGCAAATGGGCATCAGCCATATGCAGCTTGGGGCTTACAAAGAGGCATTGAAGAGTTTTGAGAAGGTGCGGGCTGCGCAGCCGGAAAACGCCGCGAACCTGACATCTATGGGACACGCCTATAAAACAAACGGGCAGAATGAAAAAGGCGTTGAAGCCTATCGTGCTGCCTATGAATCCAGACCGGAGCATGGAGAAGCGTATTTTTCGCTTTCAAATTTAAAAACCTATCGATTTACGGACTCTGAAACCGAATTCATGCGTGAGCGACTGGCGCAGGGTAATTTGTCTTATCGTGATTCTATTCATATGAATTTTGCCTTCGCCAAGGCGTGCGAAGATGCCGGGGATTTCGAAACATCTTTTATCCATTACAAAAAAGCCAATGATTTAGGGCGGCAGCAAATGCGCTATGACGCCGAAAAGATGACGGCAGAACTCGCCGCGCCAATGACGCACTGTTCAAAGTCTTTGTTCGAAACACGGGCGAATAAAGGTCATCCTGCGAAGGATCCCATTTTTATCGTGGGTTTGCCGCGTGCGGGTTCGACATTGCTGGAGCAAATCATTGCTTCGCACAGCCAGGTGGATGGAACATTGGAGCTCGGCAATATCTTATCTTTGGCTCACAAATTACGGGGTCGTGGGCGCACAGCGGAAACGTCACAATATCCGCGCATACTCAATGATTTGAGCGACGAACAAATGAATGGTTTCGGAGCTCAATTTATTGAGGAGACAAGGATTCATAGGGACGGCGCTCCGTTCTTTATTGATAAAATGCCTAATAACTTTCGGCACATTGGCTTGATCAAACTTATCCTGCCAAATGCAAAAATTATTGATGCGAGGCGGCACCCGATGGCCTGTTGTTTTTCGGGCTTTAAACAGCACTTCGCGCAGGGCCAGGAATTTACATATGGCTTGGAGCAAGTCGGAAAATATTACCGGGATTATGTGGCGTTGATGGATCACTGGGACGAAGTTTTGCCGGGACAAATCTTACGGGTCCAATATGAGGATGTGGTTGCAGATATCGAAACTCAGGTCCACCGTATTTTGGATTATCTTGAATTGCCGTTTGAAACGGCCTGTATCGACTTCCACAAAACAAAACGATCGGTTCGCACGGCCAGTTCCGAGCAGGTTAGGCAGCCTATTTTTAAAACTGGTCTCGAGCAGTGGCGAAATTTCGAGCCTTGGCTTGATCCGCTCAAAGAGGCTTTGGGGTCTGAAATTTTCAAACGATATCCAATATAGGGGGAGAGAATGGCCAATAAGAATATGAGTGTGAATGCCATTCATGATTTGGCGAAATCCACTTTAATGAAATTCGGGGCAGACGATATCAACGCTGCGGCTGTCGCCGATACCATCACTATGGCAGAACGCGATGGCTGCCTTTCTCATGGGTTGTTTCGGTTGCCGGGATATGTGGCGACGCTGAAAAGCGGCAAAGTCAACGGTAAGGCCCGGCCAACAGTTTCGGAGTTGGCCCCCGCTGTTGTAAAAGTAGATGGTCATAATTGTTTCGCGCCCCATGCTCTGCAGGCCGGCCGGCCGGCAATTATTAAAGCGGCCAAGACCTGCGGAATTGCCGTTATGCCCATGGTTGGCGTTCATCACTTCGCCGCGCTTTGGCCGGATCTTGAAGAGATATGCGAAGCCGGCCTCGCGGCCTTTTCTTGCGTCAATTATAAACCATCCGTCATTCCGGCGGGGGGCAAGAAAGCGCTTTACGGTACTAACCCGATTGCATTTGGCTGGCCGCGTCCTGGCAAGTCGCCGATGATTTTTGATATGGCCACATCTGTTATGGCGCGAGGCGAAGTGGGTGTTGCGGCTAGAGATGGACACCCCATTCCCGAAGGCGTTGGCGTCGATGCGGACGGTAATCCAACCACAGATCCCAATGAAATACTCAAGGGCGCGTTGCTCGCGTTCGGGGGCTATAAGGGGTCATCCATTTCCATGATGGTTGAACTTTTGGCAGGCGCCATGATTGGCGAGAGTTTTAGTTTTGAAGCCGCCGAACGGGATATTGCTGACGGGGGACCCCCTCAAGGTGGCCAGTTTGTGTTTGCCATAGACCCATCGCTCGTGCGGGGCGATGACGGATGGGGCGACCATGCGGAAGGGTTTTTCGACAAAATCTATGAGCAGGACGGTACACGCTTGCCCGGAGACCGGCGATATCAGAACCGCGTCAAACACGATAAAGATGGCGTTGAGGTCTCGAACATAATTCTTGAAAAAATTGACGCCTTATAATGGCTGGCACTGCCTTCAATAACCTTGAATCTGCCAAGAGGGCTCCCACGGAAAGCCAAGGGTTTTGGATAAAGTCTGCTTTTTCAAATGACGGCGGGCAGGAAACCAAATTGATGAAAGTAGATGCCGGAGCTTTTGTGGATACTCATACTCACGAACGGCTAGAGCAAATTTATGTGCTATCCGGTAGTTTTTATGATGAAGAAAACACCTATGTGGCCGGAGACTTCATCGTCCGGCAAGCCGGGAGCCCCCATACAGCCGGAAGTCATGACGGCGCTACAATGATTTTGATTTACAGTGCTCCATAAGCACACATACTGCTAAAATAATTAAAACACGAGGTTTCGAATGGAACAGATATTTGGTCAGCTCATTAATGGCGAGTGGAATAATTCGGGCGCTCAGTCTGCGAATATAAATCCGTCTGATATTTCCGAGACGGTTGGCCATATGGCCATGGCGACCGAAGCGCAGGTCGCGGATGCTATTAGTGCGGCCCGCGCTGCGCAGCCGGGCTGGGCAGGGGTTAAACTGGAAGAGAAAAAAAATATGCTGCACGCCATCGGGCAGGAGTTGATTGACCGCTGCGACGAAATTGGCACCATTCTCTCCCGCGAAGAAGGAAAGCCCTTTGCCGAAGGCCGAGGCGAAACATTTCGAGCTGGCGAGTTTTACCAATATTACGCCGCAGAATGCCTGCGCCAAATCGGCGAAAGCGCGGCCTCTGTCCGTCCGGGAATTCACATTGACATCACGCGAGAACCTGTCGGCGTTGTTGGCCTTATCACGCCCTGGAATTTCCCTATTGCCATAGCGGCTTGGAAAATGGGGCCCGCATTGGCTTATGGAAATACGGTTGTGCTCAAACCCTCCGAAGTTACGCCGGCGACGGCTCATCTTCTGGCCGAGGTGTTAGGTAAGCATTTGCCAGACGGTGTTTTTAATATGGTGCAGGGCGACGGCAAAGTCGGGGCCGCGCTTTCATCGGGAAAAATTGATGCGATTTCTTTTACAGGCTCAGTTCCCACAGGAAGGAAGATAGCGGCGGCTGCCGTTCAAAATATGGCCCGCGTTCAATGCGAGATGGGTAGTAAAAATCCGATATTGATCATGGATGATGCTGATCTTGACGTGGCGGTTGCAGGCGCGACCCACGGAGCTTTCGGTGCCAGTGGACAAAAATGTACGGCCAGCTCCAGATTGATCGTTCATAAAGATATTCACGATGAGTTTGTGGACCGGCTCGCGAAAGCCGCAAAAGCGAAAAAAGTCGGACATGCTCTCGCGGATGGCACCGAACTCGGACCGGTTGTGAGTGAGAGCCAAATGAACAAGATCATGTCTTATATGGAGTCGGCAAAGGCGGAGGGCGGCGAATTGGTAACCGGCGGCGAACGGCTTGAACGAGAGACGGATGGATATTACCTGGCCCCGACGATTTACGCGAATACTACAAATGATATGCGGGTAAACCGCGAAGAGGTATTTGGTCCCATGACATGTGTTATGAAGGTCGACAGTTTTGATGAAGGTGTCGCCGTTGCCAATGATACAGATTTTGGTTTGTCGGCTTCAATTATGACGACGTCTCTGAAACAGGCGGAGCATTTCAAACGCCAGGCAAAATATGGCTGCGTATTAGTCAATCTCCCGACGGCGGGCCTTGATTATCACGTGCCCTTTGGCGGACGAAATTCTTCCAGCTATGGCCCCCGAGAACAAGGCGAGCATGCCAAGGACTTTTACACCATCATGAAAACGTCCTATACTAATCCCGGATAGATCATGCTGATTATAGACGCCCTTCAATATGTAAACTGGACCCGGGAATTGTTCGAACAAGCCCGGGACGCGGGCGTTAATGCAATTCATGTTACCATTGCCTATTGGGAAAACACGCGTGATACCCTCGAGAATATGGGCGATTGGCGGCGGCGCTTTCGAGATCATGCGGACATCATCATGCCCGTCACTCAAGCTGCCGATATTGATAAAGCGAAGGCTGAAAACAAGGTTGGTATAATTCTGGGATTTCAGAACTGCTCACCCATTGAAGATGACCTTCGCCTGGTTGAGACCATGTATAATGAAGGCGCGCGTATTATGCAGCTGACCTATAACAATCAGAGCCTGCTTGCGACTGGTTGTTACGAAACGGGTGATAGCGGCGTCACGCGCTTTGGCCGCGAGGTTATAAAGGAAATGAACCGCGTCGGCATGATCATTGATATGTCGCATAGCGCTGAACAGTCGACACTCCAGACCATCGAATTATCTGAGCGTCCCATTGCCATCACGCATGCCAACCCTTCGCGCTGGCATGATGCGCTTCGCAATAAATCTAACGATGTTTTAAAAGCTTTGGGGCAAAGCGGCGGTATGTTGGGTTTTTCCATGTATCCGTTTCATCTGAATAATGGGCCGGACTGCACGCTGGATGATTTCTGCGGCATGATTATGGATACGGCAGAGCTCATGGGTGTTGATCACATAGGCCTGGGTTCCGATCTTTGCCAAAACTGGGGCTATGAAACGCTGGAATGGATGCGCTCCGGTAAATGGACTTTCAAACCGGATTATGGCGAGGGCAGTGCGGCCAATGCCAACTGGCCCAAACAACCGGACTGGTTCAGCTCTTCCAAAGACTTCGGAAATATCGCCAGTGGCCTGTCGGATAAAGGCATGCGTAAACAAGACGTCGAAAAAGTCATGGGACTAAACTGGTACCGTTTTTTCGAAAAAGGTTTTGCGCCGGCATGAGTGCTTTTCCGTCTCATAATCTGCCGTTTCGACCTATCGAAACAGTGATGGATTTGAACCGGCTAGGCACGCTGTATCCTTACCCTTTGAGCTTTATGCGCTGTTTAGTGCGTAAAATTATGTCCGGGAACTGGTCAATTAGGCGGCAAAAATTTGACCTGGACTCGCAGGGTTATGGCGAAGCTATTTACGAAATTGATACGGGCGAAGGCGTTTATAACTTTGTGGTCTTCTCCCATTATCTGGATCCGGCTGACCGTAGTGATCGGGTCATCGCCGAAAAATGGGATATGACAGCCACGCTATGTGCAGGTAAACTCACTGAGGCACGTCTAGAAACTTTACGAAAAAATGTACCGCTGCAGGAAGCCGGACGGGTGGATTCAAATTGCTTGGTACTGACCAGAGCCAATAAGAGTAGCCGCAATTTTGATTATGTCTTCGATTGTCTGAAAAACGGTACCCAGCCCAATCTCGATGTCATCGCCAAAGTCGGATATTTGTTCCGGACAACAGCCGTTTATGGCAGCGGTAAATTTGGTATGGCCGACTGGGAGAAAGTCTGCCTCCGTTTTCCAGAACTCGGCTCGCCGTTCATGGCGGAAATGCTCGTCTGTTATCTTATTCGCCAGTTTTCTCTGGAACTGACGGACTGGGTGGCTCAGGAGGTCGGCGCAACCACGCGTCTTGATGACAGTATAAAGCGCTACATGGGCATCGGAAATGCCACCGGCCTTGGCATGGCGCCCTATCTCATCACCCATCCGGGGCTTATATCTAATTGGATCCACATTAGAGAAACGGCGCTAAGGCGGGTTATGAAGAATGAATTGTCTGACCGGAAATTTTATGAGTTTCTGGCGGTGTTGCAAAAGGCGGTTCAGCATCTTTCGGAAATCGATACGGATAATCAGGAGCAGAACAAACTCAACGCAACCGCGCGAGAGCAGGCATCGAACATCATTAGCTGGGCAGATAAAACCACGCCGAAAAGTTGGTCTGATATTATTGAACACGTTTCCAAGTCCTGTGAATTTGAGACGCAGGAGCTCATTAATTCCGTCTTGCTCGAAGTCTTCCGGGATCAAATATATGAATTGGAGTCGGAGCTCGCGGATGCGGATGTGTATGAACTGACCCCCGAAATGAAATTATCGGACCTCAAAAACATCATCGAAACTCATTATAACTGGGCATTAAACGACGACTATTCGGGTAAAGATAGTCTCGATACATTTTGGTACCGGTCAGAAGAAAAAATGGAACCGCGTTTGGGACGACGGTCCCAAGAACCAGGCGCAGAAAAAGAAATGCTGCTGGGCATGGGGCTCGCGGCCAAACAGTGTTACGAAACAGTGTGCAAGTTCACACCGGATATGCGGGTTGGCGCCTTCGTATTCGAGAATCCCGAACACCGCTATATAATCCGGCGGATGCAAACCATGGCGAAAAGTGAGTGCGGCGAAATAAGAGCCAACCTGCTGGATGCCAATGTGCTGCCCATTCAGCTGCTAAGATGCAAATTATCATTTTTTGGTGTTGGGAAATTTGATCCGAGATCCCGCCTTTGGGTTAGAAATACAATGTTCCAGGGCGCGCCCATTATTTCCGATATGGGCGGCCCGTTTAAGGACGACTGGTGTTTTCCGGTTCGCCCTAATGTCTGACTACATAACGATTTCAATCAATGAACTAAGAGCCCTTTTGAGAAAGGCATTTGAGGGCGTTTTTGGTCATGGCCGGGATTGGGACGCCATGGCCGATCAAGTCATCTGGCTCGAGACTCGCGGCCTGAATGGCATGAAAACGTTCTTTGAGGCCTATCCGGCAATGAACTTTGAAAACAAGGCAAAGATATCTAAGTCTGCTGAAGGAGACTATCACATTGAGAGCAACGCGGCGTCCTTGTTGGAATATGCCCATTTACTCGCGGATGTGTTGTTGTCAGAAATAGGGAATAATACTTGTATCAAGACCAAAATATCAGGCGCTAAAGCCCCCTTCATTTTGTTGGCCGCGATTGAGCGTTTCAAAAATGCCGGTTTTTCCGCGGCGGCCTATATGCCTGACGAGGTTATATGGCTGCTTGTCGCCTCTGCTGAAAAGGACATTAAGAGTTTAATTCCGCCGGATTCACAATTGATAACCGACCTTTATGTCCCCATGCATTCAGCGGAAATATTGGACACTGGATATTCCATGAATCATGGTGATTATAAAAAATTATGCGAATATGCGGATAAGGTTCTCGTTCCGGCTTCGGAGAAGTCCCGGCAAGGGGCTGGCGAGTAAACTTCGTCCCTGAAACAACTGTTCTAACTAACATTAATGACGCTTATGCCGTTCGAGTCCGTTTGACCGTTTTCGGGCCTCATAATATTGAAATTAAAGAATAATCTGGGGATATAATGTCTGAAATCAAAAAGACAGCCAAAGCCGTGGTCATTGGCGGCGGCGTTGTGGGTGTCTCGACGCTTTACCATCTTGTTAAAAAAGGCTGGTCGGACTGCGTGTTGTTTGAGCGCAAGGAATTGACTTCTGGGTCTACCTGGCATGCGGCGGGTCTGCTCCCGCTTTTCAATATGAGCTATTCTGTCGGGCAGCTGCATAAGTATTCTGTTGAGCTTTACAAACGTCTGGAAGCTGAAACAGGGCAGGATGTCGGCATTCGGCCAGTTTCCAATATTCGTCTGGCTACCAATCAGGACCGCATGGATGAATACCACCAATATGCAGGGGTTGCACAAACCATCGGAGTGCAGGTTGATTTCCTGACCCCCCAAGAGGTGATTGATATATGGCCTTTTGCTGTGCCGGACGGACTCATCGGGGCCATTCGACATCCTGAAGATGGCTATGTGCAGCCGGCAGATCTAACGCAGGCGCTGGCGACCGGTGCGCGTTCCGGCGGCGGAAAAATCCACCGCAATACATCCGTTATCGCTATTGAGCAGCTCGAAGACGAGCGCTGGAAAGTGACCACAGACAAAGGCGAAGTGATTGCCGAACACGTCATTTCCTGTACCGGTTCTTTTGCCCGGCGCACGGGTGAAATGATTGGTCTGGATATTCCAGTTGTGCCCGTTGAGCACCAATATATCGTCACAGAAGCCCACCCAAAAATCCTGGAGCGCCGCAAAAACGGTGAACCGGAGCTCGGCGTTCTGCGTGAGTCCGATGGCTCTTGGTATATGCGCGAGGAAGCTGGCGGCCTTATCCTGGGGCCTTACGAGCACGGCGCGCCCGCTTGTTATGTGGATGGCCCGGATCCTAATTCCGAATATGAGTTGTTTCCGGAAGATGTCGATCGCCTCATGCCGCATATTGAGAGCGCTTTTAAACGCGTTCCCATATTCAAAGAGCTTGGGATAAAGAAAGTCTATAATGGCGCCATAGCTTATACGCCGGACGGTAACCCAATTGTGGGCCCTGCTTGGGATAAAAAGAATTTTTGGCTCAATGAAGGGCATAGCTTTGGTATTACAGCAGCAGGCGGAGCCGGCTGGCAGTTGGCGGAATGGATTGTGGAAGGTGAACCCACCGTCGACATGTTGGGCGTAGATCCGCGCCGTTTTGGTCCCTATGCTACGAAATCCTACCTGATTACGAAAAACGAAGAAGCTTATGCGGATGTTTTCACGGTGCATTATCCCGATGAAGAACGCGCCGCTGCTCGGCCGCTCCGGACGGCACCTTGTTATGACCGATTAAAAGCCAAAGGTGCTGTATTCGGACAACTTTTTGGTTGGGAGCGCGCCAACTGGTTTGCCCCTGAAGGTGTGGCGCAAGAAGATGATTGGTCCTTTCGCCGGTCCAGTTATTTTAAGCATGTAGGCAATGAGTGTAAAAACGTCGCCGAGAATGTTGGTCTTCTCGATATGACCGCCTTTGCCAAATGCCGTATTCAAGGGCCGGGGGCTCGCAAATTCCTTAATTGGGTGCTGGCGCAAAAAATGCCGGTCACGCCAGGCCGTCTGGCGCTTTGTCATGGCCTGACGTCCAAAGGGGGGGTGCATTCTGAGTTTACGGTTTTGCGCGAGAGCAAGGACAGCTTCTATTTGGTGTCAGCTGGGGCTCTTCACCGTTTGGACCATGACTGGCTTAGAAAGCACATGCCCAATGACGGGTCTGTTCAGATGACAGATCTGACGAATTCAATGGGCGTTCTTGTTTTGGCGGGGCCTAAATCACGGGATTTACTGCAGCCCATTTGCGGTTCTGACCTGTCCAATGAATCTTTCCCATGGCTGACGGCTCAGGAAAGTTATGTTGGTCACGCACCGTGCAAACTTGCCCGCGTCAATTTTGTGGGTGAACTGGGCTGGGAAATCCATCATCCCATTGAATATCAAAACCATATTTTCGATGCCTTGTTTAAGGCAGGAGAAGCTCACGGTCTTAAGCCTTTCGGAATCCGGGCCATGAACTCATTGCGGCTCGAAAAATCATACCGGCTGGTGGGCACAGAAATGTCTATTGAATATTCGGCCTATGAAAGCGGGCTGAACCGTTTTGTAAGCTTAAAGAAAAAAGGCGGATTTCTTGGCAAGGAAGCCTTACTTGAATGGGAGAAGCGCGGATTTGATAATGCGTTTGTAACGCTTGAAGTCATGGATGTGGATGATGCCGATGTTATCGGCAATAATCCTATCTATTCCGGGGGGGAGGTTGTCGGCCGGGCTACAGGGGGTGGCTTTGGTTGGCGACTAAATAAATCTTTGGCGCTCGGTATGGTTCATCCATCCAAATCCGATGTTGGGACAAAATTGGAAATTGAAATTCTGGGTAAACGCTATAAGTGCCAGGTTCTGGAAGATAGTCCCTATGACCCAAGTAATGAAAAGCTTCGAGCCTAGCCTAAAGAGCGCGTTATGAAATTCTCTGCTCGCTCGCTGTTTGCGAATGCGTTGTCGGGTCACAAAAACTGGCCCGAGCAATTTCCCAATAAAGAGCCCAAAAAGGAATATGATGTCGTCATTGTTGGCGCGGGCGGGCATGGCCTTGGCGCAGCTTATTATCTGGCCAGTAAATATGGTGTTGCCAATGTTGCCGTTGTTGAAAAAGGCTGGCTTGGCGGCGGCAATACGGGCCGCAACACGACTATTATCCGCTCCAACTACCTCTATGATGAGAGCGCCGGTATTTATGACCACGCTGTTGATCTCTGGGACGGCCTGTCTCAGGAACTGAATTACAATGTCATGTTCTCCAAGCGCGGCGTTCTTATGCTGGCCCACAATGTCCATGATGTTCAGAGCTTTACGCGCCATGTCCATGCCAACCGCCTTAACGGTGTTGATAATAAATGGCTCACGCCTGAAGAGTGCCAGAAGATTGTCCCCATTCTTGATATCTCGCAAAACCGCCGCTATCCGATTATGGGCGGTGCCTTTCAACAGCGTGCAGGTGTCGCGCGTCATGATAGCGTCGCCTGGGGTTATGCCCGCGCCGCCTCCAAGCTTGGTGTGGATATTATTCAGAACTGTAAGGTCATTGGCATTCGAAGGGGACAGGACGGCGCGGTTGAGGGCGTTGAAACTGAAAAGGGTTTTATCGGGGCCAAGAAAATCGGCGTTTCCGCAGCAGGCAACACATCCGTTGTCATGGAGATGGCCGGTCTCAGGTTTCCGCTGGAGAGTTATCCTTTGCAGGCACTCGTTTCGGAACCAATTAAACCGGTCGTGCCTTGCGTGATTATGTCAAACGCAGTCCATGCTTATATCAGTCAGTCTGATAAGGGCGAGTTGGTCATTGGAGCAGGCACCGACCAATATACCAGCTATTCTCAGCGCGGAGCCCTGCACCTAGTTGAACATAATATCATGGCCATTTGCGAGATATTTCCGATTTTCAAACGCATGCGAATGCTTAGAAATTGGGGCGGTATCGTTGATGTGACGCCGGACCGATCACCAATTCTTGGAAAGACGCCGGTCAAAGGCCTTTATGTAAATTGCGGCTGGGGCACGGGCGGCTTTAAAGCCACGCCAGGTGCAGGGCATTTACTCGCCTACACAATCGCCCATGATGAGCCCCATAAAATCAACGCCCCGTTTAATCTCGACCGTTTTGTCGGAGGCCGTCTCATAGACGAAGCCGCCGCCGCGGCTGTGGCGCATTAGGAGGACAAAGCTATGATGCTCATTCATTGTCCCCACTGCCAAGAGGCGCGGCCCGAAGTCGAATTTGCCTATGCTGGTGAGGCTCACATTGTGAGACCTGATGCAAAGCAACAACAAGCCATGAGTGATGCCGAATGGTCAGAATTTCTGTTTATTCGAGACAATGTTCGCGGTGAGCATTGCGAGCGCTGGTGGCACGCGAATGGCTGCAATATGTTTTTCAATGCAGTCCGCCATACGGTGACCGACAAATTCATAAAGACCTATAAAATCGGACAGAAACGTCCGACCAAGGCGCAGATCCAAAAATGGAAGGCAGGCTCATGAGCGCGTTTCGCCATCCGAATAAAGGATATGTGAACCGGGAAAAGTCGGTGCGCTTTACATTTGACGGCAAATCCTTTTCGGGCCTGCAGGGGGATACAGTCGCCAGTGCGTTGCTGGCAAATGGCGTTCATCTTATGGGCCGCAGTTTTAAGTATCATCGGCCTCGCGGGCCTGTTGGCGCCGGGTTTGAAGAACCTAATGCTTTGGTCACCGTCCACCGGGGTCCGGGGCGTATGACGCCTAATCTTCGGGCGACGACACTCGAAATTTATGAGGGCATGGACGTACGCTCACAAAATAATTGGCCGGGTCTTAAATTTGATATTGGCGGATTTAACAATGTCTTTTCCGCCTTTTTCCCAGCAGGTTTTTACAACAAGACTTTTATGTGGCCTAAAAGCTTTTGGGACAAAGTCTATGAACCGTTTATTCGAAACGCCGCCGGGTTGGGTCCTGCGCCCAAAGAGGTTGATCCTGATGTTTACGGGTCCTGCTATGGACATTGCGAAGTCCTCATTGTTGGGGCGGGCCCAGCGGGACTAGCCGCCGCAATTGCTGCATCCAAGAAAGAACAGAGAGTTATTCTAGTCGATGAAAACGCCCGGCTGGGCGGAAGTTTGTTGTCTTCTGGAGACGTTTCCATAGATGGAAAGCCTGCTTCGGATTGGCTGACAAAAACAATCATGACGCTGGAAGGTGCCGACAATGTCCGTATCATGCGGCGTACGTCTGCATTTGGCTATTATCATGATAATTTTGTGGCCCTGGCCGAACGGGTCACTGACCATAAACCAAACGCGGAAATAGGGCAGGTGCGAGAAGTCATGCACCGGATACACGCGGGCAAAGTCATCTTGGCTCAAGGCGCCATTGAACGGCCTCTTGTCTTTAACGGTAATGACCTTCCCGGCGTTTTGCTGTCATCTGCAGCTCAGATTTACATGGACCAATTTGGTGTGGCGGTTGGAAAAGAAATCCTTGCCTTTACCAGCCATGATAGTGCCTATTCGTCCGTTTTTGATTTGGCTGATGCCAATATCCGCGTTGCCGGAATTGTCGATGCGCGGAACTCAGTTTCAGAGGAATTGCTCGCGGCAGCACAATCCAAAGGCATTGATGTCCACACAGGCTCAGTGATTTCCAGGACCAGCGGAAAAACGCGTATCAATTCCGCCGAAATTTATAACCCGGCAACCGGACAAAAAATCAAAGTCAAATGCGATGCGCTTCT
>CAYQNQ010000029.1:0-4755 GCA_964418815.1 uncultured Hellea sp. | reverse complement strand
AAGAAAACAAAAGCCTTCGTTGATTTCCAAAATGATGTGACCGACAAAGATATCAAGCTGGCGGTTCAGGAAGGCTTTAAATCCATAGAGCATGTAAAGCGCTACACCACAAACGGCATGGCCACGGATCAGGGCAAGACGTCTAATCTCAATGCTCTGGAAATCGCGGCTAAGGCTCTGGGCAAAGAAGCCCCCAAAGTGGGCCTGACCACATTCAGACCGCCATATACGCCTACATCCTTTGGTGCGTTTTGCGGTTACCGGACGGACGAGCTGTTCGAAGTCACGCGGAAAACTGCTATTGATCCGTGGGCTGAAGCGCAGGGAGCTGTGTTCGAACCTGTGGGTGTCTGGCGACGGGCCTGGTATTTCCCTAAAGACGGCGAGAATATGCACGCGGCAGTCGCCCGTGAATGCAAATCGACCCGAGACAGTCTTGGGATTTTCGATGCTTCAACACTGGGCAAAATCGAAGTGGTTGGCCCTGACGCTGCCAAGTTCATGAACATTATGTACACGAACGCCTGGAGCAAGCTGGGTGTAGGGGCCTGCCGCTATGGTCTGATGCTGGGAGAAAACGGCTATATTTATGATGACGGCGTTGTCGGCCGTATTGCGGAAGATCGGTTTCATGTCACCACGACCACGGGCGGCGCGCCGAGAGTCTACCGACATATGGAAGACTACCTCCAGACAGAGTTTCCCGAGCTGGATGTCTGGCTTACCTCGACAACTGAACAATGGTCCGTCATTGCGCTAAACGGCCCCAATGCCCGCAAGCTCATCGCACCTTTTGTCGAGGGTATTGATTTATCGCCGGAAAGCTTCCCGCACATGGCGGTTCGTGAAGGCACAATATGCGGTGTTCCGACAAGACTGTTCCGGGTGTCTTTTTCAGGCGAACTTGGATTTGAAGTGAATGTTCCGTCGCATTTTGGGCGTCAGGTCTGGGAAACTTTGTTCAAGGCGGGCCAGCAATATGACATCACGCCTTACGGTACAGAAACTATGCATGTCCTACGCGCTGAAAAAGGGTTTATCATTGTCGGTCAGGATACGGACGGCACGGTTACCCCTCAGGACGCAGGCATGCACTGGATAGTCTCGAAAAAGAAAAAAGATTTTGTCGGCAAACGATCTTTGCAAAGATCCGATTTGGTCGCTGAGGGCCGAAAACATCTCATTGGGCTTTTGACGGATGACCCAAATGTGGTTCTGGAAGAGGGCGCTCAAATCGTTGCCGATCCCAAACAACCCATACCAATGGACATGCTCGGCCATGTGACCTCATCCTATTGGAGCGAGTCATTGGGTAAATCCATTGCTATGGCCCTCGTGAAAGATGGATATAACCGGATGGATAATACGCTTTTCATTCCTATGCCGGGCGGCGTCACCCATAAAGCCAAAGTCGTGAAACCCGTCTTCTATGACCCCAAAGGGGAGCGTCTCAATGTCGTCTGATATGCTCTTTGATACAGGAATTGAAGTTCCCGAGGTTTTAAAATCCGGATCGGTGACCGCAGAAGTCTCCGTTGAAAAAGTCCGGTTGTCTTTGCGGGTTAAATCCAAGGACAGAACAGTGATTGCTAAAGCGCTTGGTTTGACACTGCTGACTAAAATCGGAGCCACGTCCAACAAGCAGGGCGTGATGGTGGCCTGCCTCGGCCCTGATGAATGGATTGTCGTTGCTGAAAAGGCAAAACATTCAAAGCTTTACGCGAAGGCGCTCAAGCTGTCTTCCAAGTATGTGATGAGCGTCACCGATATTTCCCACCGTAACGTAGCCATAAAATTATCGGGCGCAGCCGCTGCGGAAACCGTTAACATAGGTTGCCCGCTGGATATGTCATTAAACGCTTTTCCAGCCGGAAAATGCACGCGCTCTGTGTTTGAAAACGCCCCCATGCTGCTCCTTCGAAACGCCGAAGACATCTTTACGATAGAATGCTGGCGTTCATTTGCACCTTATGTGCTGGGCCTGATTGAGGCCCACGCTAAAGCGATCAAGAACCGGTAATTTCCTATTCAAACAATCCGGCGGGTAACTGAATGCCCAGTTCGGTCAGCTTGTCGAGTTTTTCCTGAGAGACACCATTCGTTCCGTTGACTTTACCGAGCAGATAATCTTCGACAATAATACTGGCAGAAATCGGACTGGAAATCCGGCTGATTTCTGTCAATGCCTTGTCCATTTTCGAAGATTGAATACGCTTGGCCATTTTCTTTGCTAGACCGCTATCCTCCGTTTGTTGCAATAACACCCAAGAAGACGTTGATGACGAGTCAGGAAAATCATCAATGCCGCGAACTTCCATAGCGACAGCACGCTCTACAAGCCGGTTGCTGCGTAAGCTATCACCGATTTCGCCAGGCTTGCTGAGCATTATTGTGGCGAGAATATTGTCGGACAAAGATTTATTCGTCTGTTCTCTAATTTGCTGATACGCGGGAATTTTTGCGGCTGTTTGCAGGCTTGCAACTGTAAGCAGGGCGGTGGTCAAAGTATTTTCAGATGAAGAAGATGGAATAAGCTCGAAACTTTTTTCAGCATGAGTCAGGGCCTTTTCCGCAACGCCGGGCACGCCGTAATAAACCTGACTTGTTAGAGTTTTTGATATTTGAGCGTGAATAACACCCCTTGTCGACGCGTTTATATTTTTACCTGTCAGTTGTTTCCGGAGAATTTGTTCCCGGTCTTTTAGCTTTTCAAGTTCTGTTTCTTTGTTTTCCCCTTTTACGAAGTCCAGGTAAAATTGATTGGAGGAAGAAACATCGACCTGATTTTCCGCCATTTTGGCTGCGAGAGCTACCATGGCATCTTCGTTCTTGAGGAAATAATGAACTTGTTGAAGTTGCCCGTAATTACTCAAGCTATTCGGGGAGAGCAGGATACTTCTTTCAAAATATTCAACGGCCTTGATCATATCCGGATGTGCTGCAAGCTTTTTGCGCAATTCGGATTTTTCTTCCTCGTTTGAGTAATAATAGCTGGCGTGTTCCAATGAAGGCTGCAGTTTCAACTGAGAAAAATCAATTTTGTTTCCCAGAACTTCATAAAGACTATTTGTTATGCGGGTTGAAGCGGAATTACTTAGCAAGATGCTTTGATCCGGCGCCAATTCTACGGCCTTTGACATCAGATCGACGCCTTTGCCGTAAAATTCCTGATCGCCCGTGACCTGATGCAGAGCAAAGTAGGTTAAAGCTGTATTATTAAAGTTGCTGGCGCTTTCAGGCAGGCTTTCTGAATGTTCAATGGCCTGACGATAAAAGCTAGCTGCCTGCTTATTGTTCCCTTTTTGAACGGCCAAGTGGCCTTTATTTTCCATCAAATTAGCTTTGACATAAGCGGCATTGGTGTCTGACCTCTCTAACCATTTGATTTTGTCTTCGATCGTGTTGGACAAATGCTGCATCATGGATGCCGCGAAATACTTTGTTTCATCGTCCTTGCTGTTCTCGTAGGCTTCCTGCGTAAGCTCTGCTGCCATCCCGACTTTTCCAAGGGTCCGTAAAGTGCTGGCAACCGTCATTAAAATTCCGGGGTCCCGACCGCTGCGTTCTATGACTTCATCAAAAAGAGCTTGGCCGTCATCCTGTTTGCCCAGCCAGAAATAAACCTGACCCAAATAAATCTTAAAATCGTCAGAGTCGCCCGCAACACTTCTTATGGAAAGAAATGTCTCCTCAGCCGCTTTTAGTTCAGCTTTGCGCTCGCTTTCAGAGCTCATGGTTTCGGCATTTCTAAGCTGCAAGATCCCGAAATCCATAACGACCGGAACAATGGAGGCGGCCTCACGATAATTATTCAAAGCATTCTGATAGGAAGCATTATTATTGACTGCCTCGCTGATATATTCGTCTACAAAAAGTTGTTGTTCATCCTCGGGGGTCAAATCATATTTGTCATAAAATGACTTGGGACCTCGTCCTTCGTTCAGATTATCAAATTCGCTGTCCCAAAGGGCGGTTTGCAGATCTCCAAATTTTTTTTCGGCGTCCTGAAACGTCTTTAGGCGCGACGATGTATAAGTAGAGAGCAGCGGATAAGCATCTTTGTTATTGCCTTCGGCGATAAACACCTGACCCAGTACACGAGCTCCCTCAGAATCTCCGAGTTCGGCTCTTACTGGAAGCAGAGCAGCTTTAGCGGATTCTATGTCGCCTTGGTTATAATGAAATTCGCCAACAATTGAGGCGGCCCTTACATTTGACGGGTTCTCTTTGTTAATTGCTTGCGCAAGTTCCAATCTTTTGGCGCTTAAATCCTGAGGTGTTTCAACATTCAGGTCCTGGGCTTCGTCCAGTAAGTCAAGCGAGGAGACTTCATCAGCATCTCCTGTTCCTATCCGCTCGACCGCAAAATTGTAAACCTTCTGCATTTTGTCAGTCGAAGACTCAAAATCAAAACTGTTGTAGTCTTCCAGGATGTCAGCAATGTCTTCAGTAGACGCGGCATTCAGATTGCTGACGCTCACGAGATTTTTTATGCCCAGCGAAGCCTTTATTCCGTCCCGAGAACTTTTATCAGAAATTTGTGCGTAGAGGTCTGCGGCTAAAACGTAGTCTCCGCTGCTAACCGCTGCATCTGCTTCTTTTAGGAGTTTGGCGTCGCCGCTGGAGCAGGCTGTTAATGCGAGTGCCGCCACTGTTCCAAGCAGCCAAGCTGATCTAGTTAGTTTTGAAAATTTCATGATATTCCCCCACTTATTATGCGTTTAGCCCCATTCTAAGGCCTCACAATATGCAAAA
>CAYQNQ010000028.1:0-17975 GCA_964418815.1 uncultured Hellea sp. | reverse complement strand
GACAAACTCATCGTTATGGAAGCTATGAAAATGGAGATGTCGCTGGAGGCGCCGCGAGACGGCGTGGTGGCCGCCGTCAATGTAAGCGCTGATCAGCTCGTCAATGACGGTGATATTTTGTTAGAACTAGAAAAAGAGGAATAGATATGTGCCTTAACCGTCCTCCCCTGCTTGCGGGGGAGGTGGCCGCGACGCAGTCGTGGCCGGAGGGGGGAGTGTCCCTCCATCGATCTCAGAGCCTCTTTCAAAGAAAGATCCTCTAAGCTCACTTCCCCCGTAAACGGGGGAAGACGGTTCGCGCCAGATTTGAGAGGAAAACCATATGAACACGACGAATTACCCATCTCTATCATTCGGCCACAGCGAAGAAATCGAAATGCTGCGCGATATGGTCTACCGTTTTGGCAAAGACCATATAGAACCCATTGCGGCCGAAATTGACAAGACCAATGAGTTTCCGCGCCATCTCTGGCCGCTTATGGGCGAGCTCGGCCTGCACGGCGTCACCGTGTCCGAGGAATATGGCGGTACGGATATGGGCTATCTGGCGCAAACCATCGTTTACGAGGAGCTGGCGCGCTTTTCCGCATCCGTCTCCCTCTCCTCCGGCGCGCATTCCAATCTCTGCATCAATCAGCTCCACCGCTGGGGCAATGCAGAGCAAAAAGCGAAATACCTGCCCAAGCTTGTCTCCGGCGAACATCTGGGCAGTCTTGCCATGAGCGAACCGGGCGCCGGTTCTGACGTGGTCTCCATGAGCCTGCGCGCCGATAGCGCTCAGGGCGGCTATCTACTCAACGGCAATAAAATGTGGATCACCAATGCGCCGACTGCTGACGTGCTTTTCGTCTATGCCAAGACCGACCCGAAAGGCGGTTCCAAAGGTATTTCCGCCTTTATCGTGACGCCGGATATGGAAGGCTTCTCGACGGCGCAAAAGCTCGACAAGCTCGGCATGCGCGGCTCGGATACCTGCGAGCTGGTATTTGAAGACTGCCATGTGCCCGAAGAAAATGTGGTCGGCGAAATCGGGCAAGGGGCAAAAATCCTCATGAGTGGTCTGGATTACGAACGGGTTACACTCTCCGGCCTGTCCATCGGCATCATGCAGGCCTGCCTTGATGTGGTGCTTCCTTATATTCACGAGCGCAAACAGTTCGGCAAATCCATCGGCGAATTTCAGCTCATGCAAGGCAAGCTGGCCGATATGTATGTCACCACCTCCACGGCTCGCGCCTATACTTACGCCGTAGCCGAAGCCTGCGACCGCGGAGAAACCACCCGTAAGGACGCGGCCGGCTGTATTCTTTATGCCGCCGAAAAAGCCACGCAATTGGCCCTTGATGCCATTCAAATGCTAGGCGGCAATGGCTATATGAATGAGAACTCCCCAGGGCGGCTTTTACGAGATGCCAAGCTTATGGAAATCGGTGCCGGCACGTCCGAGATCCGCCGCTGGCTGATCGGAAGAGAGCTGTTTGCGGAAACGGCCTAGGCCTGAATGTAGAAAAGACGGCTTCCCCCGAAGCCGTCTTTTAAGTGAGCTCCGCACCTACACGGGGCGCAATGGTAGGCAACGGAGCTCTTGTCGTTTCCGACAATTACGCTTTTGCCGGAACCAACCTGAATGGTAGTTAAATGCTGGTGTAAATGGTTGTGCAAATGAAATAAAAACGGCCGCTTCCCCCGAAGCGACCGCCTAAATTAAAAGAACCCCCGACTTACACGGGGCGCAATGGTAAGCCTGAGGGTTCTGGTCTTGTAGACCTGATTCTTAGTTACAGCACCGAACATGAACGTTAAATAAACAAAAAAGTGAAAAAGCTACTTATAGTTTTATTCCATGTGTTAATACAACCAACTCAAGGCATGGATGCGCCATCATCATGAATATGGAATTCTATTATACGTATTTGCTAATTTTGCTGGAAAGCTCTGGCCTGGGTCGCGGCAGCGAAGGATCTTTTGCGGTTCCAATATAGATGAACCCGGAAATCTGTTCCCGCTCGGTCAGGCCCAATTCGATATGGATCGTGGAATCGTAGGCATACCATTCCGTCAGCCACTGTGCCCCAAAGCCGTGCGCCTGAGCCGCGAGGCACATATTGTAACAACAAATGGCCGAAGACAAACGCTGCTCCCACTCAGGCGTGCCGCGCGCGCACTCCACGGGGCTGGAAATGACTCCGATGACGACAGGTGCGCGCAAAAAACGCTGCGCTTCAAAAGACACGCGGTCTTCTGGCATATTCGGATTATTGGCTTTAAAAACTTTGCCCAAATGGGCGCCGATGGACTCCCGCGCTGTGCCTTCAAAAACAATAAAGCGCCAAGGGGCCAGCTTGCGGTGATCCGGAACGCGGGCCCCGATGGCCATAATCTTTTCCAGCGTATCTGCATCGGGACCCGGCCCGCTCATATTTTTGGCCAGATTAGACCGGCGGCTGGAAAGGAAATCCAAAACCTCTGGATTATATTCGGGAAGGGAAAAGGGTATCTGGGTCATTGTCGGGCTCTTTGGTCTTACTTTACTCTCTTAAGCCTATTAGCTATGGCATTCGGGATGAATTTCAAGTGGGGGCATCGTGAGCCAGACAATCGGCGGAAAAGAAAAAGGCCTAAAATGCCAGAATTGCGGGGAGCCCTATGGCTGGTCTGAATACTTCGATTATATGTTAACTTTAAAAAGCTCAACCGTGGACTGCTTTACCTGTCCCGCTGAAAACTATGTCGTTCCCGGTCCCTTTATAAAATATCTGTGGCTGAGAGTTATTGGAATTATTTTGACATTAATAATTGCGCTTCTACCGATCTATTTACTATCCGACGTCCAGATCACAGAAACCGAATATTCTTTTAGAATTCCCAGATTGGTAATTGTGCTAGGTATCAGCATGGCAATTGGTGGCTATCTAGCCATCATGAAAACAATTCATTGGAATACAGGTTCCCTATCATTGGATCCTGAATTTAAGTCAGACGCCGACTATGACATTTATTAGCGCAAATGCACCATAAGAGAAAATAGATGAACCTTATCGAACAAAAAATCGCCGATCTGGGCCTGACTCTGCCCGAACCATCCGCGCCAGTTGCCAATTATGTTCCCTTTGTGATTTCCGGCAATCTGGTGTTTATTTCCGGACAAATATCCAAAGTTGGAGACAATGCCATTGGCGGCCGTTTGGGTGAGGCTCTAACCGTTGAGCGCGGGCAGCAAGCGGCCCGCCTTTCAGCGCTGAATTTATTAGCGCAAATGAAGGCGGCCTGCTGCGGGGATCTCTCCCGGGTCAAGCGCGTGGTGAAACTGGGCGGCTTTGTTCAGGCGCTGCCAACGGCCACGGCGGCAGATATCCCAAAGATCATTAACGGATGCTCCGACATAATGGTCTCCGTATTTGGCGATGCTGGGCGGCACGCGCGATTTGCTGTTTCCGCCCCGTCCCTGCCTTTGGACGTGGCTGTAGAAATCGATGCGATCATTGAAATTGAGTGAATTACACCGCTCGCATTCTAACCCGAATCTCCGAAGTTGATTCCGCGGATTGGGACGGCCTTGCCGGACCCGGCCATCCATTTTTGTCCTGGCGGTTTCTAAACGCTCTGGAAGACAGCGGATGCGCCGCCGAGGAAACCGGCTGGGCGCCGCGTCATATCTGGCTCATGGACGCGGCGGACAAGCCTGTCGGCGCCGCCCCGCTCTACGCCAAAACCCACAGCAGAGGTGAATATGTTTTTGATCATGGATGGGCCAATGCCTTTGAGCGGGCCGGCGGGGCTTATTATCCGAAACTGCAATGCGCCGTCCCGTTTACGCCCGTGAACGGCCCGCGGCTTCTTGCGCAAAACGCGGAAGCGAGAACCGGCCTGATCTCGGCCATGGTTCAGGCAGCCAATGACTGGGGGTATTCCAGTTCGCATCTCACCTTTCTGGAACGGGCCGATAAAACAGCGTGCGAGGAAGCCGGCCTGTTAATGCGGCAAGATCGGCAGTTTCATTTTTTTAATCGAGACTATGAAAGTTTCGACGCGTTTTTAAGCTCTCTGGCTTCCCGTAAACGCAAGAATATTCGCAAGGAAAGAAAGGGAGCACAGGACGGGATCAGAATTCAAAGGCTGACTGGAGACGCGCTCAAACCCGAACACTGGGACACGTTTTATGCCTGCTATGTCGATACAAGCACGCGAAAATGGGGCCAGCCCTATCTGAACCGAGAGTTTTTCGCCCGCATTCACCAAAGCATGAAAAATGATGTGATGCTCATCATGGCCTGGCAGGACGGGACTCCTTTCGCCGCTGCGCTAAACTTTATCGGCGGCGAAGCTCTCTATGGCCGCAATTGGGGCTGCCTGGGCCATAAGCCTTTTTTACATTTTGAGCTTTGTTATTATCAGGCCATCGAAGCGGCCATTGAAATGGGTTTGTCGCGCGTGGAAGCGGGGGCGCAGGGCGAGCATAAACTGGCCCGAGGCTATGAACCCGTCGCGACCCATTCCGCCCATTATATCGCCCATCCCGGTCTACGAACCGCCCTTGTCGATTACTTGACCGAAGAGCGCGAAGCGGTAGATAGAAGTATAGAAATATTAGGGCGGTATACGCCTTTCAAAAAGGGGGAATGATGTCGATTGACGGCACTTACGATCCGGACAATATTTTCGCTAAAATCCTGCGCGGGGATATCCCTTGTGCGAAAGTCTTTGAAGATGACCAGGTATTGTCCTTCATGGACGCTTTTCCGCAGTCCAGTGGCCATACTCTTGTTATTCCTAAAGCGCCGTCCCGCAATCTGCTGGATACAGACCCGCGTGAACTGGCTTATCTGATCGGAAAAACTCAGCTGATTGCCAAAGCCGTAAATGCTGCGTTGAAACCGGACGGAATCGTCATAACGCAGTTCAACGGTGCCCCGGCGGGACAAACTGTTTTTCATCTGCACTTTCATATAATTCCGCGCTATAGCAATAGGGATATGAAAGCTCATGCAGCGGGAAGCATGGCCGATTTCGAAGCCTTAAAAAGTCAGGCCGCAAAAATAGTCGATGCGCTCGAAGCGTAAATACTAATAAAGGAAAAGCTATGAAGAAGTTTATTGTCGGATCATTATCCATTGCAGCACTTCTGGCAGGCTGCGGGAATAATACCAGCGGCGAAGCCGTCATCGAGAAACCCGCTGAAACGACCGTTTCCGAATCCAAACACGCGCCGACCTATGATCTGGCGGCGCAGTACAAAAAGTTCAAGCCGGTCAAAATGGATGTAGACACATCCTTTTTAAGCCCGTCCGAGCGGGCAGTCGTCAATAAGCTCATGGAAATTCGCGGCCCCATGAACTCGATTTTCATGTCTCAGCTGAATGTGGATAATGCCAAGATCCGCAAAGAAATAGCCGGGTCGGACACGGAAAATAAAAAGCAGATTTTAAAAATGTTTGACCTTCATTTCGGGGTTTGTGATGCTTTGGCTGGAAACAAAGTTTTTTACGGTGACAAGGCCTGTCCGGATGGCGGCGGGTTTTACCCGGCGGATATGACCCGGGACGAATTTAACAGCTGGATCGAAAAACACCCGAAAGACGCCGATAAATTCAAATCGGGGTTTACGGTTATTCGCCGTAAAGGCGAAAGGCTGGTCGCCGTGCCTTATTCAAGGGCTTATAAACGGCATCTGACCAAAATCGCCGGACTTATGCGCGAAGCGGCTGATCTTTCTAGAGAGCCATCTCTGAAAAATTACTTGCGTCTGCGCGCCGATGCGCTTTTCTCGGATGATTATTTCGAATCCGACATGGCCTGGATGGACCTTCAGGGAAATATCGAAGTTGTGATCGGGCCTTACGAGGTTTATGACGATCAACTCTTTGGCTATAAAACAGCCTTTCAGATGTTTTTGACCGTCAAAAACCCGGAAGAATCGGCTGCGTTAGCGAAATACAAAAACTACCTTCGGGAAATGGAAATGAACCTCCCGGTGGAAGACAGTTACAAAAACCTCAATCGCGGCTCGGAGAGCCCGCTCGTCGTTGCCTATCAAGTGCAGGGCGGCGGCGATAATGCCAATGGCATACAGACAATCGCCTTTAACCTTCCAAATGACGAGCGCGTTCGCGAAGCCAAAGGATCCAAAAAAGTAATCCTAAACAATGTGCTTCACAAAAAATTTGATATGGTACTCGGCCCTATCGGCAAGAAAGTTTTGGTGCCTGCGCAGGCCAAACTCACGTCAAAAAAATATATGGGCAATAACACATTATTTCATGAACTCTCTCACGGGCTCGGACCTGGCAAAATCGTAAAAAACGGCAAAGAAACCACTGTCGCCGCGGAACTTCAGGATCTTTATAACGGCCTCGAAGAAGGCAAAGCCGATATTATGGGTATCTATAATATCCTGTTCATGATGGAAAAAGGCGAGCTGCCGATCTCGGAAAAAGAGCAAATGCTGGCGACCCATTTTACAGGCATATTTCGCTCCGTTCGCTTTGGCACGGAATCCGCTCACGCCAAGGGCCGGACCATACAGTATAATTTTTATCGAAAATCAGGCGCGGTGAAATGGGATGAAAAACAAAAACGCTTCAAAATTAATTACAAAAAAATGGAGCAAGCCGTCGGCGATCTAACAGGCATGTTTGTGCGCGTGCAGGGCGATGCTGACTATGACAAAGCGAAAGCATTTCTCGCGGAATATGGAACACTGGATGATGAAGCTCGGCTTATTCTGGACAGTCTAAATTCAATCCCCGTAGACATCAGACCTATTTACCCCCGAAAAATCTAAAGGCTAAAAAATAGAGTTAATTCTCGCCTTTGCCTAACGGGTTAATGCTCATTTTCTCTTCCAAAATGAATTTTCTTTTTTTCGGCCCTAAAATTGTGTACGCACAATTAAGGTTAGGGAACAACGACCGGGGACAAAATGAAAAATATAATAACCGAGAATAACATTAAAACGGGGCGCGTTTTATCAAACATTACTCATGACCTGACCCAATAGGGGTCAAGCGCATGAATAATCTCGTTGTAATTGCGGGACCTCATGGGGCCCGTAAAAAAGAGTCCATGCTTAATGTTTTGGGGCAGAGTATTGTTCGCGGGAAATATGTGGATCCGCGACATATATTTGAAACCCTCAAAGAATATTATGCTGTCGAAAGCTATAAAGGTGAGAAAACACCTGATTTCGTGAAACGCGCATTTGAGCGGGCGTTCACTGTTTGGTTTGAGCGCATCAAAAACCATAAAAACGTGACTGCCGTTTGCACCCTTGGCACGATTGAGGACCTTGACTTACTCGACGCCGCAAAGCGCAATAACTATTATATTTCCCTTTATTTTTTTGGCGTCGATAATTGGCGAACCTGTGAAAGAAATTTACGGGAGGATAACAATCACTGGCTTTCCAAGATAAAATCGGAAGTCATATTCGGCGATTATCATCGGGCTCTGGCTATGCTGCCCGGGGCGATCGTGAAGTGTGATGACGGCATAATTTTTGACAATACGAATTTTAAAAAACCAAAACCTTTGCTGGGCATTGAAAACGGACGGGTAAAAGTCATAGAAAAAAACCTGCCGAACTGGATTTTGGAACCCTTATCGCGATGCTTGTGATTTCAGTTTCGCTCCGGCATAAGCGGATGAAACTTTAGCAACCGGACTGGGAGGGGCGAATGACAGATCAATTACCTGAATCGCCTTTGACTGAGCTCGAGACCGAAAATCTTCTGGCAATATTGACAAGTGCAGGCGACCAAAACGGTCTGTTTGAAGATATTCAAGCCTTGCATCCGGCTGACTTTGCCGATCAGTTTGAATTATTATCCAATGATCAACGCGAGGCTCTAATTGCGAAAAACGCGGCTCTGATCTCGCCTGAAATCCTCGCCGAATTAGAAGATGAGGTGGTTGAGGATATTCTGCCGCTATTGCCGTCCGGCCAAATTGTCGAAGCCCTGACCGAGCTTGATAATGATGACGCAACACAGATTTTCGAAGAAATGGAAGCCGAGCAGCGGGAAGAAATTCTCGAAGTTCTTGAGCCGGAAGACCGGGCTCATATCGAATCCTCTCTTACCTTTGACGATGAGACCATTGGCCGGCATATGCAGCCGGAATTTGTGGCCGCGCCGCCGTTCTGGACGGTTGGCGATACGATCGATCATATGCGGACTGCAGGCGAAAACCTGCCGGCCCTGTTTTTTAATATCTGGATCGTCGATACGAAATTTCATCCTGTTGGATATGTCCCGGTTTCGGTTATCATGCGCAGCCCCCGGGACAATCCGCTTAGCCAGTTAATGGACGATCGTATCGTCACCATTGATCAGAATATGGACCAGGAAGAAGCAGCCTATATTTTTGAAAAATATCACCTAATTTCAGCCCCGGTTCTGGACGGGGATGGCCGCATCAAAGGTATTATGACGGCAGATGATATCATCGATATTATTCAAGACGAAAACAAAGAAGATATGCTGGCGCTGGCGGGCGTGAGTGAGGCGGGCGTCACTGATACAGCGTTGACCACCGTTCGGGCCCGGGCCCCTTGGCTTTTACTTAACCTGGCCACAGCTATTCTGGCGTCAATCATTATCGCGTTTTTCGACTACACGATTGATAAATTTGTGCAGCTCGCCATCCTCATGCCCATTGTAGCGTCAATGGGCGGAAATGCAGGAACTCAGACTTTGGCCGTGGCAGTCCGGTCACTGGCAGAGCGGGACCTGACACCACAAAACGCCTGGCGCGCGATCCGGCGGGAAGTCTTGGCAGCCTTGATAAATGGCCTGATTTTCGCCGTTGTTTTGGCGCTGATTGCCTATGTCTGGTTCGGGCGGCAGGATATTGCCATCGTGGCCTTTATTGCCATGATCATTAACCACTTTTTTGCCGGGCTGGCGGGAATTTCTGTTCCGCTTATACTTAAGCGCATGGGTCTGGATCCGGCGGTCTCATCGTCTGTATTTGTCACGACTGTAACAGATGTTGTGGGCTTTCTGGCCTTTTTAGGCTTTGCGGCCCTGATGCTGATTTAATTGACGCGCCTCTCCCCTGACGGGAGCTTCTGGGTTCATTGGCATTCCTATGCGGGAATACGGCGCATTTTTTGCAGCACTCGACCAAATAATAGAAGTTTGTCCTGATTTGGAACGAAAATGAGCCACGAATTCAGTATTTCCGACATCGGACTTCGCCTGATCAAGGCCTATGAGGGCTTTAGCGCGAAGGAACAAAGGTTACGCGGCGGGCGTAAAATCATCGGCTATGGGCGTGTCACCCATGATTTAGGCGAATATCTGTCGGAAAAAGAAGCCGAGGATTTGTTGATGTCAGATCTGGCCGCAATCGAAAATATCGTCAATGCCAATATCCACGCCGCCATGAGCCAAAGTCAGTTCGACGCCCTCTGCTCTCTAGCCTATTCCATTGGTCCTGACGCCTTTTTGGGCTCCGATGTTCTGCACGCCATGAACCGGGGCGAAGTTATTACGGCTGCAAATGCCATTGATGTCTGGCGCCTTGGAAATATTGACGGCGAAATTTATGTGATTGATGCCCTTGTCCGCCGCCGAACCGCCGAAAAGGCTCTATTTTTAAGATCCGCAAAAATGGTTCCGGCGCCTCATGAAGTTCTTAAGGCCACGCGAGACAATGATGTCGCCAAGGAACAATTGGTGCAGACCGTTATAACGCAGACGCCCGAAAACCGACCCTCCAACATTGTTACACTCCATGATAAGGGCGGCGAGGCGGCGAAATCCGAAATTCAGGCAATAGATGTTCATGAGTTGACAGACCGTGTTGACGAAGAGTCGCCTGCATCACCTATCGCTGAGGCTGCCGCGGAGGTTAGCGGCCGGCTAGACGCCTTGATGGAAAACACGTCAGAAACTGATACGGCTTCCTGGCCGGATAGCCTGGTTGAAGATTCGGACGCGGAAGACTTACCTTTCAGCGAAACTGACCACCCCCGCAATACGGAAGAGGCTTTCGCAGAAGATCAGAACCAGATCCGGCCGGACGCCTCGGACAGCCGCTATGCCAGCGCCGATAAATATATCGAACCGGGTCAGGCCGCCCATGCCAAGCAGAACTTTTGGGCCTTTATCACCATGATCATTCTGGGCCTAACCATGGCCGGCGGCGGGCTATGGGCCCAGATGAGCGGCAATCAGCAATTTGGCAGTCTCAGCCGGCTCTTATGGAGCGTCTCTGTAACCATTGGCATAGTCTTGTTGATTATGGGCCTTTATTACCTGCTAAAACAACTCTTCGGTAAATCGTAAAGCTGGATAATTCTCGCCGCCCGGCTTATAGTCGGCGGTAATGATTCATCTGCAAAAACTATCCGTCGGATCGGAAAGTATCGACACGCTGGCCGCATGGCAGAAAACGGTTGTGGCGCGCCAAATCAAAAAAGGCCTGCCCGGCCATCATATCCATGTGACCCGCATGTTTCCCAAGCAAAAAGAAGCTCTGCTGGACGGGGGGTCTATCTATTGGGTGATCAAGGGTCTTATTCAATGCCGCAACCAAATTGTCGGTCTCGAAGAAGTCCGAAAACAAGACGGAACCAAGGCCTGCGCCATTCAAATGGACCCAGACTTAATCCCTGTCATTCCAACACCCAAACGTCCGTTTCAGGGTTGGCGTTATCTCCAGCCGGACGCCGCCCCAGCCGATCTCACAGACGTCACGGGCGGCGCAGACCTGCCGCCGGAAATTAGATCAAAACTGGTTGATATCGGAGCCTGGTAATTACGCTACCAAAGAAGCCACAACCTTGCGCTTACCCGTATAGGGCCGGCGGCCATGCATGACCCGGAAATTGTCGATCAAAACCACATCGCCTGTCTGCCAATTGAGTTCATAGGTCAGCTCATCGGCTATTTCGATGGCGCGGGTGAGCGCGGTAACATCAATAGCCGAGCCGTCCCCGTGACGAACAGATTTTGACGGATCATTGCGCTTGTCTTCCCATCCCCGGAAGGCAGCGATGAGCTGATTAAAAAAGCTCTCTTCGTCTGCGCCAATGGAACGGATCGCGTCCAGCCTCGGCGTTGTGGCTTTCAGGCTGCCGTCCTTTTGCCAGCTCCAGTTATAGCCCAGCTCTTTAAGGCGCGCCTCCGCCGCCATTTTTGTCTCGGCCGAGAGCGTATCTTTCCAGCTGCGCCCCTGACCGCTTTCGGGATCAGGCTCGGACGGCATAATATTGGTGTAGGTCACGCCTTTCTCGCGAAAGGCCGCAACCAGTTCCGGCTGTTCAGTCTTGAGACGCTGCAAAACCCAGTCCGAGCGGCAGATGGGCGTGGCCCCGCCCGTCTCCGAAGCGAGCAGGCACCCAAAAAACAGCTTCGAGGGATATATGGGGGTCTGGGCCATTTCGTGATGCAGGAAAATGGTGACCTCTGGCGGGGCTTCATTGGCCGTAAAAACGCGCGGTGTCAGGTTAATGCGCACCGCGTTTGAGAGTGATTTTTCATAAGTGAAACCCGGCTCGCCGTAACTTTCCACCACTTCATCGAGCTTTTCAGCTGTATCGATTTCAAAGCCGCGAAAGAGCACGGCTCCATTATTTTCAACCTGACGGGTAATACCGATTTTATGGCCCTTTATAAATTTGGCCAAAGAAACCCCGTCAGACTTTATGATATGCGGAAAATCCTGCATCTCTCTCCAGCCCATATTATTGTTAGACCTAACTAATGAGCCTTTTTCCATGGTTCAATTTTATTTCGCTTAATTTCAAAATTTTATTTTGAGTTGTTGCATAAAGGTCACCCTTGATAGAAACATAAACCTCTGATTCATCGAACTCACATTATGGCTCTTCAATGACAAAACGATATGGAATCATTGGCTGCGGCATGATGGGGCATGAACATGTGGCCAATATTGATCTACTTAGCGGCGCAGAGGTGGCAGGCGTATACGACCCGGTCCCGGAACTGGCGCAAAAGGCCTCAGAAAAAGCAGGCGGCGCAAAAGTACACCAAAGCATCAAAGAAATCGCCTCTGCGGATCTGGATGCTCTCGTCATTGTCAGCCCCAATTTTCGTCATGTGGAAAATCTGGAGGAGATTACAAAATATTCCGGCGCGGCGATCCTTTGCGAAAAACCGCTCTACACCCATCCGGAGCAAGAAGCCCGGCTGGATAATATGGTAGCAGACCATCCTTCCCCCATTTGGGTCGCCATGGAGTACCGCTATATGCCGCCGGTTCAGGCATTTCTCGAAGCCCGGGAATCGACGGGCGGCATTAAAATGCTGACCATTCGGGAGCACCGAATTCCCTTCCTGCCGAAAATCGGAAACTGGAACCGGTTTAATAAAAATTCCGGCGGAACTCTGGTGGAAAAATGCTGTCACTTTTTTGATTTGATGCGATTGATATTAGGCGCCGAACCCGTGCGGGTTTCAGCCTCGGCCGATCAAATCACAAATCATCTGGATGAATATTATGACGGGGAGCGCTCCGATATCTGGGACGGCGGCTACGCTCTGTTTGATTTTGATAATGGTGCCAGGGCCATGCTGGAGCTTTGCATGTTTGCCGACGGGACTTTGTGGAATGAAGAAATAACAGCCGTGGGCCCCAAGGGGAAAATTGAAACCCGTATTCCGGGTCCGCAAAGGTTTTGGCCGCCGGACCTCGGTGAGGCCCCTCACGCGGAACTGTCGCTTTATCCACGAAACCCGAAACGGCCGGAGACGCGGCAAATCGAAGTAGACAAAGCTCTTATCGCTGCTGGCGACCATCACGGCTCTACCTTTTTTCAACATCAGAAATTTCTTCAGGTCTTAAACGGCAAAGGCGAGGTGGAAGTTACCATTGAAGACGGCAAGCGCGCGGTTAAAATGGGATTGACAGCTCAAAGGGCGGCGCTGGAGAAATCTGTAATTGAGATAGAATTTTAGATTTTGGGAAAAGTGTATGACTTATGATTTTTCAGGAAAAACAGCTATTGTCACCGGCGCGAGCCGAGGGCTAGGCGCAGCTATCGCACAGACTTTAGCTAATGATGGGGCCCGCGTTATCATGCTGGCCCGCAGCGAAGCGGCGCTCAAAGAAATTGCCGAGAGCCTTCCCAATAATCCCGCCATCATCACTTCTGACCTTTCAAAACCAGATAGCGCGATTACTGCCGCTAAATCCATTTTGGCAATTTCCAACGATATAGATATTCTTGTGAATAATGCAGGCGTAAGCGTCGTTGAGGACATGGAAAATGTAACGCCCGAAGGCCTTGATTTCACACTGAATGTCAATGTTCGGAATCTTATCCTCCTCACAAGAGAGCTCACACCTGCGCTCATCAAATCCCGTGGCAATATTGTGAATATTTCTTCTGTTTCGTCTTTTTCCGGTGGATTAGGGCAAATCGCTTATGCGGCGTCTAAAGGCGCTATAAATTCCTTCACCCGAAATGCGTCTATTGATCTTGGCCGCTCTGGGGTTCGTGTAAATGCGGTCGCCCCCGGGGTTATTGACGACGGCATGTGGAAAACAGCTTTTGAATCCGGCATTGACCGGGAAAAAACCATGAAGAAAATGCGGCGGCTGCTACCCTTTGAAGGCCGGTGGGGATCTGCTCAGAATGTCGCTGACGCCGTCGCTTGGCTCGCCTCCGACAAAGCTGGCTATGTTACCGGACAAGTAATACGCGTCGACGGCGGAATGATTGTCTAAGGCATGCCTACGCCGCGATAAGCCTCCACCAGATCATAAAAGTCGCGGGCAGCAAGCTCTATATGGGCTGCGGCGGCCGATTCGATAATTCGCTCGATTTTTTGCGTGCCGATAATCGGGACGACATTGGCCTGATGTTTCATCGTAAAAGCCAGGGCGATTTGGCTGCGACTGACTTCATGGTCGTCAGCGAGTTTATCCATGGCTGCCATGACGCGATTTAACCGTTCTGTATTATCACCCTCTGCAGGCCGTCCGGTGGCGAGGCGGCCCCCAGCAAGCGGCGACCAGGCCAAAACTACCGCATTGATTTCGGAGGCATAGTCCAAAGTACCGTCGGTCATGGGCGATTGCTCAAGCGCGGAAAACTCGGGCTGCAAGGACACAAGCGGGGCGTCCAGATGGGCCTGCAAGGCGCGGGTCTGGGCGACCGTGAAATTGGATACGCCCACGTGACGCGCCTTGCCGGATTTGATCATATCGTTCAGAGCGCGGGCCTGCTCGGCAAAGGGCACTATGAGATCGGGACGGTGAATCTGGTAAAGGTCCACATAATTTGTGCGCAGACGAGAGAGAGAATTATCCAGCGCTTCCATCAAGTAAGCATAAGAACTGTCATAAGGGCGCGGCGGAATGATGCCGCCTTTCGTGGCCAGCACCATTTTTTCGCGTAAGGATTTATCCATAGACAGAACTTCGCCAAGACGCTCTTCCGCGCCGCCAAAACCGGACGCCTCGCCAAAGCCGTAAATATCCGCTGTGTCAATCAAGGTCATACCGTGATCCAGCGCCGTACGGATTTTCTCGTCCGCCTCTTCAAGCGTGGAGCCTGCAAAGCGCCAGCAGCCATAGGCGATTTTTCCGATCTTTATGTCTGTTGTGCCGAGGTTTGTGGTTTTCATTCTGAACTCCGCTCACCCCAGCGAAGGCTGGGGTCCAGTTTTCCAAACGGTCCCATTCTGACAATTTTTAAGAACTGAACCTGTTACTCCGCCTGGATCCCAGCCTTCGCTGGGATGAGCGGAACTAAAATATTAACCCCTCAAAACCCCGCCAGCCTTGGCAACGCCGGCGATAACTTTCTCCATCACGGCTTCAATATCTTTATCAGTCAGCGTCGCATCTTTCGGCGTCAAAGTCACATCTATGGCGAGGGATTTATGACCGTCCTCAATACCCTTGCCCTGATAGACATCGAACAGGGAAACATCGGAGATGAGAGCTTTATCGGCACCTTTGGCCGCCTTGATGATATTCGCAGCCGGCGTGTCTTCGGGCACGATAAAGGCGAAGTCTTTGTGGACCGGCATAAGGTCAGACAGGGTCAACGCGCTCTTGGCTTTGGACGTGGTTTTTTTGCGCGGTGCCGGAAGGCTTTCCGGCCAGATTTCAAAGGCGGCAACGCAGCCTTCTATGCCGAGCGCTTTGAGCACAGCGGGATGAAGTTCACCAAAATCGGCCAGGATGTTCTTTGGTCCCATCTGAAAACGTCCCGAACGACCCGGATGCCAGTAAGAACCTGTGGGTTTGGATATCTGAAGGTTCGCCGTATTGGCGCCCATAGCAGAGAGCGCGGCCAGAACGTCAGCTTTTGCCGTGAGAGCATCGGGCTCGGTGTTTCCGGCCCAGTTTCGCCGGGTTTCGATGCGGCGCATGCCGGCCAAGGTCAGCCTTTGTCCGTCAGGCTCAGGGCTGTGATAAACAGGACCTAGCTCAAAGAGAGCAGCGCCGGGATAACCCTTATCGGCATTGCGTTGTCCTGCCAGCAAAAGATGGATGAGGGCCGTAGGGCGCATATAATCAAGCTCGGCGCTGATGGGGTTATCGAGCGCCAGCGGCGCATTCCCGCCGTCAAAAGCGTGGGCGTGATCTTTGAGCACAAAGGACCAGGTGATGGCCTCGGAGATCCCGCGCTGCGCAAGCGCCCGGCGGGCCAGGCGGGTACGGTTCTGCACCAATGTTGCTGTGGGCTCTCTTCGGCCCGGCAAAGGCGGCAGGCTGATAGCTTCCAGATTGTGATAACCGTGGACCCGCGCGATTTCTTCCACAAGGTCTGCACCTTCGGTTGCGTCGCGCCGGAAAGACGGGACCGTAACAGTCCACGATTTTCCGGTTTTCACGCCAAATCCGAGGCGCTCCAGAATGGAAACCATTTCTTTATCGGATAACTTCATGCCCGTCAGGCGTTCATTCAGCGCCGGGTCAAAATCAATGGCAGGTGGATCGGCCGGAATGTCGCCAGCGACTGTAATTTCGCTCGCTTCACCGCCGCAAATATCCAGCACCAACTGCGTGGCTTGCTCGACACCGGATAAGAGGGAACCCGTATCTACGCCGCGTTCAAATCTATATTTCGCATCCGAGTTTACGCCGAGACGTTTGGCAGACCGGCGAATGGTGAGCGGGTCGAAATAGGCCGCCTCTATAATGATTTCGGTCGTGTCATCACCGCAGCCCGTGGTCTCGCCGCCGACAATACCGCCGAGGCCCAGAATGCCGCTCTCATCGCAAATCGCGCAATCAGACGACCCTGCCGTATAACTGTTCTTATCAAGCGCCTCGAACGCTTCGTCTTTACCCATGCGCACAATAATGTCGCCTTGGACCTTGGCGTGATCATAAAAGTGCAGAGGCCGGGCCCGATCATAAGTGATGTAATTGGTAATATCGACCAGCGCCGAAATTGGGCGAAGCCCAATGGCTTTGAGCTTATCCTGTAGCCATTTGGGCGACGGGCCGTTTTTTACGCCGCGAATAACACGGGCGGCAAAGGCCGGACAGGCGTCTTTGCTTTCAATTCGCACCTTTTGCGGATTGGCAAATGTGCCTTTAATTGCTTTGATCTCGGGCGAGATATGCTTGCCCAGGCCCACTGCCGCCAGGTCGCGAGCTATGGAATTCACGCCGAGCCAGTCAGGACGGTTGGGCGTCACTTCAAAATCAATGACCGGGTCATTAATGTCCATAGCATCCGCAATGGGCTGCCCGATTTCATAGTCCGCCGGCGGGAGCTCAAGAATGCCGTCATGGTCTTCGCCCATTTCCAGCTCTTTGGCCGAGCACATCATACCAAAACTCTCGACGCCGCGAATTTTGCGGGGCTTCTTATCGAGGCTGAAATCCAGTCCCGGAATATAAGCGCCAAGCCCGGCATAGGCCACCGCAATCCCGGCCCGCGCATTGGGCGCGCCGCAAACGATTTGCCTGGTGCCTTCATGGGTTTCAACGGTGCAGACCGTCAGCTTGTCAGCATCCGGATGTTTCTCGGCATGAGTCACATGAGCAATGGTAAATTCGGCCAGTTTCTCCGCCGGGTTTTCAACCTCTTCCACCTCCAGACCGGCCAGCGTCATCGCCTCGACCACTTCTTCAATGGTCGCGTCCGTTTCCAAATGCTCCTTGAGCCAGCTTAGGGTGAATTTCATTAGAGATCTTCTGTAACTGATGTGTTTGTCAGGTAACTTTTATCCTGAAAATGACAATATCCGGACAGCATAATTATATCACCTGTGTCGTTCATTTGTTGAGATGCCCATGCTCCCGCTATAACGCAATCCGTATTCAAAGTACCAACAACTTTGACGTTTTTCCCATGCAAAGCCCGAAGTGTATCATGCTCAGATTCGGACACACTATCTCTATGGATTGGAATGAAAACATCACTTTCTTCGGTTGCACCATGCGGATGAATTTCTGGTTCTCCATGGTCTTCTGAATAATAGAGCTTTCCAGGAATTGCGACTTTCACGTCAGACCATTCTTGGCAATTTTTCGTATCCCATCCAGTCAGATACCATCGGCATCCATCATTGATCTGTGAGACTTCCAATTCTTGAACCTTTGTGTCGTCTAGGGACGCACAAGACACCAACGACAAAATTACAAATGTTTGTATTAATTTTCTCACGAGAGCCCCGTCGCCAAGCTCGCCTGCAATAGCGGGCTAAAGCCGTAATGGCCGAGCCATCTTGTGTCGCCGGCGAACATATCGCGTAAGTCCGGCATGCCGTATTTCAGCATAGCCAGACGGTCCACACCCATACCAAAGGCGAAGCCTTGATAAACATCCGGGTCAATGCCGCAAGCGCGCAGAACATTGGGATGGACCATGCCGCAGCCAAGGATTTCCATCCATTTATCGCCCTGCCCGATTTTGATGGCCGCGCCGTCTCGCTCATAACGCACATCCATTTCGGCGGACGGTTCTGTGAACGGGAAGTGGTGTGGGCGGAACTGCACGTCGACATCGGTTTCGAAAAAGGCCGAAACGAAATCCATAA
>CAYQNQ010000027.1:8043-19076 GCA_964418815.1 uncultured Hellea sp. | reverse complement strand
TCGCCCTTATTGCTCTGTGGATTTTCATGCGGGTGCGGCGCTTTAAAAAGGCGCGGATTGATCCGGTCACCGAAAAAATAGAAGCGGGCGTTGACGCCGCCGTGGATAAGGTCAGCGATACGGTCGGCGGGGCGACACAGGGCGTGCGCAATAAAGACTCCGGCTTTCGAAAATTTATGCGCCGCTGGTTTGGGAGTCAGTAAGTTGGTTTCAGGTCCCAAGCCAATACCGTTTGAAGTACGATACAGGACTAAGTTACGTCAGACAGAGAAACAATGGAGAGAGAGTGCGGGAGATTATTTTAGTTTAAATTTTCCTACGACTTCCGATTGGCCCGCTGAATTTATTTTTTGCCTCTATAAGGACGAGAATACTTGGACGGTTTTCTTGGAAACAGGGGTTGAATTCCATTATCTGGGCCAAAAGCAATTCGAGGACTACCAAGGCTTAGGGCAAAGTCTCGGGGATTATTTCGTGAAGACCGATAAAAACACCGGGAATGCTTTAAGAACTACTGAATATGTTATCTGGTTTGCAAACGAAGAAACTTATGTTTGCGTGTTAGGGTTTTGTGGTTTCATGAATCTGGCGATTAAGATGGAAAATGATCGAAAAAAAGGTCTTCGGCAAACTTGGCGGTCTCTGGCTTCTGAATGAGTGAACCAGAAATTTTGAGCCAACAAGGCTTCCTCTGGAAACGGCAGGGCGCGACCAAAGAGATTGTCGATCAGTTTCCGGCGGCGTCTATTCGCAATCCCTCCATAAGCGCTAAAACTCCTATTGCCTGCCGCGCGGCGTTGGCGGACATTATGCCCGGCGCCTTTCTGGTCAAATCCACATTGTTTACCAAATCCAAAAAGCGCAGCTGGGCTCTGGGCTGGCATCAGGACAGGAGCGTACCGGTGGCCGAAAAACACGCGGCCTCGGGCTATATGAACTGGACCCGCAAAGCCGGTCAATGGCATGTAGAGCCGCCGGAGGATGTCCTCGAAAAAATGCTGTTCATCCAAATATATCTGGACCCGGTTGGTCCGCTGAACGGGCCCACAGAACTGGCCGTGGGCAGCCATAAATATGGCCGGCTTGACCGGTTTCAGATAGACGATGTCATCGGTGGGTCGGACACGCATTTATGTATTGCTAAGCCGGGCGACATGCTGATTTGTAAGGCCCTGCTTTTGCACCGATCTTTGCCGTCTAAAACCACAAAATCGCGGCGAATTCTCAGGTTGGATTTTGCAAATTTTGACTTGCCCGCCCCCCTGGAGTGGGCGCAATAAGATTACCGTAAAGCCTCTTCCACTTGCGCCAGGCGGTCTTTGCCGAAAAACATGTCCTTGCCCACATAAAAGGTCGGGATACCAAAGGCGCCGCGTTCAACGGCGGCGGCGGTATTTTCGAAAAGTTTAGCTTTAATGTCCGGGTCCTGCATTTGCTCCAGCGTTTTCGGACCGTCAAAACCGGCGGCGGTCATGGCATCGGCAAAGACCTGCGGGTCATCCATTTTAAGGCCGTCTTCCCAAACGGCTTTTAGTCCCGCCTCCACATAATTTGAGAGATACCCATCTCGCTGTGCCACCAGCGCCCCGCGCATGAGCATGATCGTATTGATGGGAAAATGCGGGTTGAATTTAAATTCGGTCAGGCTGTGTTTTTTGATAAAGCGCTGTATCTCGAGCTGTTCATAGGCCATTTTGCCTTTGACCTTGCCAAAGGCAATCATAGGCGGTTGATTATTTGTTTCTTTAAAGATGCCGCCCAGCAGGCAGGGTATGATGTTGAGCGCCGCTCCGCTCCGCTCCAAAATAGGGGGCAGAGCCTTGTAGGCGAAATAGGCATTGGGACTGCCGAAGTCGAAAATGAAGTCGAGTGTTTTGGGCATAGTTGGGTCCTAATTGATTCCTAGTCCAGGGATGTTTTGTGGTTCCACCAGGCCAGATCGGAAAACGATCTTAAGTCCAGCTCGTGAGTCCAGACGGAGCGGTGTTGCCGGGCAATATGAAAATAGGTCTCGGCGATTTTCTCGGGCAGGAGTAATCCGTCATGTTCAAGTCCGCGCGTCTCTCTGAGTTTTTGAAACGTCTCGGGCCCCAGCATTTTGCCCAGCGTGTCCGGCGCATCCACAGCTCCGTCCACCACAATATGGGCAATGTGAATGCCTTGGGCGGCATATTCCGCGTTCAGGGTCTGGCACAGCATACGCCGTCCGGCCATGGCCGCCGCATGGGAGTGCTGACCGGCATTGCCGCGCATGGCGGCCGTCGCCGACGTGACAAGGATTGTGCCATGACCTCGCTCCAGCATGTGAGGGATCACAGATTTCGCCAGGCGGAACAGACCAAACGTCGCCATACGCCAGCCCAGTTCAAATTGTTTATAGGTTGTCACATGAAGTGGGCGGTTCCCGATCTGCGCGCCCAGGTTAAACAGCACAGTATCAATGGGCCCAATTTTGTCCTCGACCTCGTCGACGAGATTTTCAATAGCGTCTTCCTTGACCGCATTTAAAAGCCTGCCGCTGGCCAAGCCGCCGGCCGCTTCGATCCTGGCCACAAGCGTGTCCAGACCGGCCTGATCGCTCCGCCGGCATAAAACCGCGTGATAGCCTTCGTCGGCAAATTTTGCTGCCACATGACCGCCAATGCCGGCGCCCGCACCAATAACCAGACAAGTTTTTCTACGCGCCATATTACGGCCTTCACTTTTTTCTGTAAGTCAAATTTACGATGGGGATAAAGGGTAGGTTCGTCAATCCCGCGCCCCTAAAAACGCGCTGCCGATACGCACATGGGTGGCGCCCATTTTAATGGCTGTCTCAAAGTCCGAGCTCATACCCATGGACAAAGAGGCGAGCCCGTTTTCTTCGGCCAGATTAGAGAGATGCCAGAAATAAGGCGAGGCGGCTTCGCCCAGCGGCGGGATACACATCAGCCCTTCGGGCGTGATATCATATTCGGATTTAAGGGTTTTTAGAAACGCCGGTAATTCGTCCGGATGAACGCCGGATTTCTGCGGCTCGGCCCCGATATTGACCTGCACAAGGAGGCGGGGCAGGCGGCCTGTTTTCTCCGCAGCTTTCACCAGAGCCTTCGCCAGTTTCGCGCGGTCCAGCGTTTCGATGACGTCAAACAGGCGGACCGCATCCTCGGCCTTATTGGTCTGCAGCGAGCCGATGAGGCGCAGCTCGAGCTCTTCCCGGCGGCTTGAAAAAACATCGCCCCACCGCGCCGCCGCTTCCTGAACCCGGTTTTCGCCAAAGATTTTATGCCCGGCGTCCAGGGCGGCGCGAACATGGGCGTCGGGCTGTTGTTTTGAAACGGCCGTAAAGGATACATGTTCTGCGGGCCGCTTCGCCCACTTGGCGGCAGCGGCGATGCGCTCTAGGATGACCACGCGCCGCTCGGCGATGGTTAGGATAGAGAGGTCCGGTTTCATGCCTGCCCCATACACAAAGTGGAATTATAAGGGAAGGGATGTGGTTAAGCGCGCGGCGCAAAACCTGCTGGAGGCGCGGCCCCGCTCGACGCCGCTCTCGCCCTTTGTTTTTATGACCGATCCGCAGCGGGTTCTCGATCCGGTCGCCGCCGCCCACGGCCTGCCGGAAGGGGCCGCGCTCATTTACCGGCACTTTGGCAACGCCGGCTATGTCCGCGAGGCCGAAGCCTTGCGGCAGGTGACCTTTGAGCGAAACCAGCAGCTCCTTCTGGGCCATGACCCGGAGCTGGCCATTGCCATTGGCGCCGACGGGGTGCATTTCCGCCGCGACGCGCGTCTGCAGGCTCCGGCGCTCTGGCGGCAAAACTGCCCGGACTGGATCATTACAATGGCGGGACTCAAGGGCGTGAGTTTGAAGGGCACACAAATTTATTCCGGAGATTTATCCGTTCTTGACGGCCTTTTTGTCTCCTCCGTTTTTTATTCCAAAAGCCCGTCTGCGGGGGACCCTATTGGCATAGAGGCCTTAAAACAGGTTTGCACCGCGCACGCCGTCCCCGTTTTTGCGCTGGGCGGCATTAATGCCCGCACGGCTCAAGAGCTTGTGGGCAGCGGCGCGGCCGGTCTTGCGGGCATAGAAGGGTTGATGAGAGCGGGACCAAAAATTTGAGGCTAATTCCGCGTACCGATGAAGGCCCGCCGGGTCTCGTAATAGGTTTTTAGCGGCTTTACTCGCCGGTCCAGTCCGGCATGGGTTCTTTGCGGGTGAAAGCGCCGATCCCGGCCTCTGCGTCCCGGGCCATCATATTTTCCGCCATGACCTGCCCGGCAAAACTGTAAGCCTTTTCCAGGGACATTTCCGCCTGTTCGTAAAAGGCGCGCTTGCCGATTTTGACGGCAGACGGAGATTTATCGGCGATGATGCGGGCCATTTCCATAGAGCTCTGCTCCAGCTGCTCCCGCGGCACGGCCTTGTTGATCAGCCCCATTTCGGCCACGCGAGCCGCCGGTAGAAATTCTCCCAGCAGCAGCATTTCCATGGCCAGCTTGCGCGGTACATTACGGCTCAGCGCCACCATGGGCGTCGAGCAAAACAGACCGATATTCACGCCGGAAGTGGCAAAGCGGGCGTCGTCAGAGGCCACGGCCAGATCGCAGGACGCAACGAGCTGGCAGCCGGCGGCGGTGGCGATGCCTTTGACTTCGGCGATGACAGGCTGGGGCAGACGCACCACGCGCAGCATCATCGCAGAGCACTGGGCGAAGAGGTCCTGATAATATTGAAATCCTCCGTCCGGGTCGGCGCGGTGGGCTGTCATTTCCTTAAGATTATGACCGGCGCAAAAATGTGACCCGGCGCTGCGCAGGATGACGGCTTTGACGGAGCGGTCATCAGCAATAGCGTCCAGCGTGCTGGACAGGGCGCCGAGCATGGCTTCCGACAGGGCATTTATGCTCTTGGGCGCATTGAGGGTCAGGACGGCAACGCCGTCATCATCACGGCGCAATAATGGGTCTGAATTTGTCATGCCTCCTTTTGCCCCGCTCTAGAGCCGGGCGCAAGGCCGTAAAGGATTTCAAAATAAGGGGTTTGAGACTTACCTTTTAACGCGGACGACAGACTCGCCGATTTCCTGGCCAATCAGCTCAAAAGCTTCGAGCAGTTTTTCAGAATCGCTACTGTCAAAAGCGCGAGTTGCGTCTGATGCGCAGCTTTCCAGAAGCTGCTTGCCCTGGTCCGGCGCGGCAAACGCCACCGTGTAGATCATAAAGCCTTCAGCTTTGGCCTGGGCACAGATTTCCAAAGTTAAATCGTCAGCGGTAAGCTCATTATTGTCCCCGTCCGTCATGAAGATAATATGTCCGCTCCACTTATCATCCGGCTCCGCTGTCCGCTGGGCCACAAGCTGATCAAAGGCAAATTGAACGGATGGGGTCGAGTCGGTCCCGCCATCCGCGATAAACAGAGGATCCGAAAACATAGCGTCTTCGATATGCTCATAGCCGTCAATAATCGGCTGCTCGATAACGGTATTGGTATTATAGGTGGAAAACCCGGTTGAGAGATTTTGGGCCAGCAAACCCGGATTTTCCGCCGCTAGGAAAAGCGCGTCAAACAATTCTTGCGTTGCCAGCCCGAGCGAATCGATTTTGACATCGCCGTCCGTTGTCAACCAACTCATGGACCCGGACGTATCCAGGGCCAGCGCGATGGAAATAGGCGGCACATACTCAACCGCATAGCTGACGGTTGAGGCGGAAGCTATGGGGATGTTGTTAAACCCTAACGCGCTCACAAATGAAGGCTTGTAAGCAACCTGGGCTGTCACAGTTACCTCGCCTGTCGCATCATTAAATTCGATACTGGGCGTGCTTGGGGATTGCAGCGCTGTGTGCAGGGCCAGATTTTCGCTAAAGACTTCAAAGGCTGCTTCGGAGCGCTCTGTGTTGTCATCTTTGGCAAAGGTTGCCGCCGCAAGGGCTGTTGCGTCCACAATCGTGGCCAGCTCTGTGCGCTGTTTGACCATATTGGTGTAATCTACGGCGCCGCCCACAGTCACAACGATAGCCATGGCCGAAACGGCATACATTATGCTGAAATTTCCCCGTATATCTTTTGAAGCCCGTCCCAACATAAGCCCCCCCAAAAGTGAGTTTTCTCACCACTTAGGAAATGAGTTTACACCGACAAAGTAAAAATGGCCTTGATAATCAGAGTTAATGTTTTCTGACTTATCCCCAGTAGAAAGCGGCAGGTTCGAACATAATTTACACAACGGCTATAAATGATGTTACAGGGACGCATGGGACGCGCATGAATACAAAACAATTAAATGATATTTTGACCTTGTTCACCCTGCTGATTTTGGCGGATGGGAAAGTCTACGGCGAAGAAACCCGGACTATGGGTCGTCAGCTTTTTCAGATTTTTATCTCCATGAATACGGGCATCATGTTCACGCCAGAAATGGCCAGAGAATGGTTTCGTAGTCACCGTCAGCCCTTAAGCGCGCTCCTGGAAGGCCGGGACCGGGCCGCTATTTTGAAAGTGTCTATCACCAAGTTGGCCGGGCTGGATATGGAATTTAAGCTCAAGCTTTACGGTGCCCTGGTCAGGGTCTCTCGCGCGGATGACGATTTTCATGAGGCGGAGCGGACTCTGGTCAAGCAGGCGGCGCAGATCTGGGGCATAGAAGACAGTCTTGCAGATTTGGAAATCGTGGAGGGGTCGGGGCCAGAAGAGCGAAACGCCTAACGCGTTTCCAATCAGTCGTCGGAATTTTTGTTGCGCTGCATTTCCAGATAAACCCAGAAACTCGCTGAGATCAGAATAAAAAAGACGGCGGAGACCATAATTTACTCCCGCCCCGGGTTTCGGTTGCCCTCATCACAAATGCCCCAAAATAGAGCGGCGAGTCTTTATAGGTATGAATATGAACCTGAGCCGAACCCGGGCGGGCGCATAGGATTTACATCTCGCATTTCCGGCTGGCTCATGATAGCAGGCGCTGAAAAGGAGGGATAATGCCAGCGCAACCCTTTTCGCCCATTGATTTAACCCGCATGACCAAATGCTCATCGCCGGACGCGGCCGTGGATCTGCTGGCCGAGCTCTATCAGCAGCAGATTGAGCACATTAAACAGAGATTTGCCGTTTATGCCGACGGCCAGAAAATGGACAAGGCGGCCCCGAACGGCTTTTATCCGCTCCTTGTGGTTTCAGTGCCGGCGCGGCAGGTGCGCCAGACTTCCATGCTGTCAATGGGCCGGATCGCCGGAGATACGCTCCACGCTACCACGGTGACGCGGCCCGATTTGTTCAAGGCCTATTTGAGCCATCAACTGGCCTATATAAAAAACCGTTTCGGCGTGGATATTTATGTCAGCCTGTCAGATGTACCTATTCCCATCACCTTTGCGCTGGAGCAGGCGACGGCCAATCTTTCGCCTAATCAAAAGGCCGGTCTCCAATACTTTTTTCATCTGCCTAATTTGGCGGCGACCAATGACGATATTGTGGACGGACGGAAAATTCTGCAGCGCAGCGGACCTCTGCCGCTATCCCTTTTTACCGCCGAGCGCGTGGACTATTCGCTATTTCGCATTCGCCATTACACAGGCTCGAACCCACAATATTGTCAGCCCTTTATTCTGTTCACCAATTATCAGCGCTATGTCAGCGAGTTTATCGAGCTGGCGCGGGCAGAGGTTGGGGCCGGTAAGGCTGAGATGCTGGTGGAGCCCGGCGATCGTATCACGCGGAAAAACGCAGAGCCGTCCAAGGGGCCGCTGGAGAAACTACCGCAAATGCCTGCCTATCATCTGGTGCGAAGTAAAGGTCCCAATGGACAAAACAGGGGCGTTACTCTGGTCAATATCGGCGTCGGGCCGTCAAACGCCAAAAATATTACGGATCATCTGGCTGTGCTCCGGCCGCATGCCTGGCTGATGATCGGCCATTGCGGCGCGCTTCGCCGTTCACAAAGACTGGGGGATTATGTGTTGGCCCATGCTTATCTGCGAGATGATCAGGTGCTGGACCATGTTTTGCCGCCCTCTATTCCCCTGCCCAATATTGCCGAGGTGCAGCAGGCTTTGACAGATGCGGTTCTGGATGTGACGGGCCTGGCGCCGGCGGAGCTTAAGAAACATTTGCGCACAGGTACAGTCGTCACCACAGGCGATAGAAATTGGGAGCTGGAATTCGAAAATATTGCCGCCCGGCTTAATCAGGCCCGCGCCATCGCTATTGATATGGAGAGCGCCACTGTCGCCGCGAATGGCTACCGCTACCGTGTGCCTTACGGGACTTTGCTCTGCGCCTCAGACCGGCCCATTCACGGCGAGATCAAACTCCCCGGCATGGCCGACGCTTTTTATCAGGAAAGGGTGGGGCAGCATCTGCAGATCGGCCTGCGCACCGTCGATTATCTGGCCGAAGAGTCCGCCAAAGGCACGCTGCATTCCCGCAAACTCCGCAGTTTTGACGAGCCGCTGTTTCGGTAAGGGTTTTGTCTTACAGCGTTCCGTAAAGCGGTTGACGGTCCGGGTCGCTGCGCCAAACCCACCAGCTATAGACTGCGAACAACACCCCTAACCCCGCCAGGCCGTAACCGAGAACCTGTTTTTGGAATTGCCCGGCTATTATGGTCGCGGCGGCGGAAATAAGAGCCACGATCACCAGGCCATAACCGCCGAGTCGATGACTTCTGCGCCAGGATTCTTGACTGCGCAAATTCCAAGGCGTCGGAAGGCCTGATAAAAGACTTTTCGAGGTCGTAATATAGTTCCCCGCCAGCGCCAGAAAGACATGGAGCCCTAATATGGGCACCAAAGCGCTTTCAAACGGGAATAGCCAGCTAATGTTCGGGGCCAGATAATGAAGCTGAAACAAAAGCCCTAAAATTGGCGTGCCCAGCAATATGGCCCAAAAGCCTTTCTCGGGGTTTTTGGGTTTGGGTCCGCGCTCCGCTCCGATCAAAATGATCAGGCAGGCCGCTGCAATAGCTGGAATGACCCAATGCGCCGCGAAGGTTTGCGGGACAGGATTGGCAAAGAGATAGAGGCTGATAAGCCCGCTTAACCCAATCAAAAGGGCCGAAAATATATAAAGGGGTTTCATGAACGCTATCCTTTTGAGCCTGTAACTTTTTTACCTGCGCCAAGCAGGCCCGAAATTAAAACCAGAGCCTCTTCGGCCACGGTTGTGTTGAGGTGATAAATGATGTGATTGCCGCTGCGCTCCGAATAGATGAGGTTCGCTTCTTTCAAGGTTTTGAAATGGATAGACATGGTTGGCTTGGAAACGTCATGATTTTCCGCCAACTCTCCCGCCGATAAAGGCGATCGGCGCAGCCGGTTGATAATGTCCCGGCGGATGGGATGGCTGATGGCGTTTATGACCGTATTCAGTTTCATAAATTTATTTAGGCTTCAGTCTAATTAGTTTTGAGGCTAATTACATGGACGTGTTAATTTTAGGTAAAAGGGAAGCGGTTTGGATTGAACGGTCTTGATGATGATTGCATATTCGTCCGAGCGCAATGGCCGGGAGATGTCCCAAGTTTAATTTTGAGTTGATTTTCAAAAATGGTATCAGCAGATATTGATTTCCTCGAATAAAGGTTTCCGATGCGCCGCGTCATTTGTTTTTCTCTCGTCTTATCTTTGGTTGGTGTTTCCGCATTCGCTCAGAACGTTGTTTTGCCAACGAAAGACGCCAAATCCCAAAAGGACCCGATCTCAAAAACTCAGTTTGCCGAGCAGCAGCGGGCGATGTTCAACGAAGCGGATGCAAATTTTGATGGCCAGGTTACGCGGGATGAAACCTTCCGGTTCCAGAGCGAAAACGAAAAGTCTAAGTTCGAAGAGCGGTTCAAAAAACTGGATACGGATTATAGCGGTTATTTAACTTATGACGAAGTCAATGCCTGGCATGCAACCTCCACGGAATACCGCGTGAAGGGGCTCGACGCTGCCCGAGAAAAATTACTTCGGGCTTACGATCTCGATAAGAACGGAACGATTTCTTCCCATGAGCTGGATGAGTATTACGCAAAAAAGGGCGAGGCGATGCTGGAAGCGTCCGGTCAACAGGCCCGGCGGGATTTTGACGGTAAAGACCATGATGATAGCGGAGTGATTTCTCTGGAAGAATATCTTGAAAGCAAGGAAAAAGAAAAAATCAGGAGAACGCAAAACCCGAGAGATTCGAACAGCTGGATAAAACGGGACACGGATAGTAACGGTGCCGTCAAGCGCTCCGAGAACGAGGCCTTTATAACAGAACTGTTTGAATTTCTGGACAAAAATAAAGACGATGAACTCTCTGCAAAAGAACAGGGCCATTACGGCTTTAAAGCCAGTCATTCGTTTGCTGTCACCACGGCGGTGTTCAGGAAATCAGTGAAATAAGTTTTCGGGCTACCGTTTTTTGGAGGTGACCTGATAGCGCTCCAGAGCGCGGCCGGGGAGTTCCCAGTCAGGGCGCAATTCCTGGGCCTTTTTAAAATCAAAATACGCTTCTTTCACTTGACCCAGACGCTCATAGGCGATGGCGCGGTTATAAAGAGCTTCGGGCAGATTATCCGTGCCGAGGTCTATGCTTTCCGACAGCGCGTCAACAGCCTCTTCCGGGCGGCTCAAAAATATGAGGCAGGCGCCGCGGTTGATATGGGTTTCGGCTAGTTCCGGCCGCAGCTCGGCCGCCCGTTCATAGGCGCGCAGTGATTTTTCATAGTCACCCCGGCGCATAAGGAGGATCCCCAAATTCACATGGGTCGCGGCCAGATCCTTCTGGTTCAGGCTGATATTTGTCAGCGCGTTTTCGCAGGTTTTTATGGACGCATAATGACCGGCTTGATCGGTTTTCGCGCGCATATAGCAGGTTCGGGCTTCGCTGTTTCCGCCAACAATTACCTGAGCCTCGGCCGCCGGGGCAAATATGAGGATCGCAAGCGCGCTCAAAAGGAACCGGTTTCTCATTTCGCCACTATAGCGGGACCGCGCATCTCTGGCAATCAAACAGGCTTAAATGTGAATAAGTGCAGGGCCCGGTTATAGCGTTAGTCTATGACCGGACCCCGCGATGAGCCAGA
>CAYQNQ010000027.1:0-7943 GCA_964418815.1 uncultured Hellea sp. | reverse complement strand
AGTGCAGGGCCCGGTTATAGCGTTAGTCTATGACCGGACCCCGCGATGAGCCAGAACACCTAGTTACCCCCACAGGAGAAATCCCGACTCACTCTTCTATTAAATTGTAGAAGAGCGACTGTCAAAACATTTCTACACATTTGACGAATGTATTTTTTTAGGGCATAAGGCTGCGGTTATGAGAACCGCCCCGAAAGCCGTATTGAAAACCATATTGAAATCTACCCTGTGTTCAGCGGGATTAAGCCTCGCTGTTTTGGCGGGGGGAACGGCGTTGGCTCAAGTGCCCGACTACACGGTTCTGGAAACCAACCCCATACAAATCAACACCTATAACGGCGTCAGCGCGCAGGAATATGCATCTTTGTTTATCGCCCTGTCTCAGGGCGAGACCGGGGTTTCCGCCAAGGATTATGACTATGATCCGGAAAACATAGAGAGTCTGCGCCTTTATATCTGGACCAAGCTGGAGGACCAGACCGCCGATTTATCCGCCGTGGTGGACCGATTTGACGCCAAAGCCCACGAACTGGAAGATTCCCGGAATATCAAAATCGCCGCCATGGTGCAGGCCTATCTGGATATTCGCGGTGACAGCGCTTTGTCCTTATCTGATTTTGACGCGCAAATGTCAGAGCTGACCCGGCCCTATGCCAAGGACAATGACTGGTTTGTGGTGTTTTTTGCCAATAATCTGAACTTCGAAGGGGCCATGAGCCGGGGTCTTGGCGTCTTTGACTCTATTAACAGCAAGTTTTCCGAATTTGCCCTGCGGGGTCATGAAGCGGATCTGGATTATGACGAGGCCCGGTTGGTTTACCTTAGAATGCTTGCCATTGAATATTTGCGCCGCTCGGATATCAGCGGCTATTACAATACGCTGATTGACCGCAATAAAATCAAGGTCAAGCTCGGCCTGCCCAGTTCAAATTTTGAAGACCTGACCAATGCAGCCGCGCTCCATCACGCCATATTTTATGATCCGTCTTCGATCCGAATTGCCGAAGAGGCCTTTTATAATCAGGGCGTGTCCAGCGAAGACAATGAAATGGCGAAATATATGCTGGCCTCGCTTTATACGGCCCATGGATTTTCAGACAAAGCTCTGGAAGTTTACAGCAGTATTGACGCGGCGGGGCTAGGCGGTGACGGCTTGTTTGAAGAAACCTTGCGGGTCGACAAAGCGTTTAATTATGTCTTGCTGGGGGATTTTGACGAGGCGGCGCAATTACTGGCCACAGCAAAAAAGAGCACCATCGGCGATATTGACACGGCCAAACTTGATTTTGACCTCTTAACACTGGCCCTGCATCACCGGGTTATGACGCCAGAGAAAAAGGCAGACTTGCTGACGGCGCGCAGAAGCATCCATAATATTTTGACCCTGACCAGACTCAACAGCATGTCGGCCGATGAAGAGGCCTTGTTTCAGCCCGGCGGCACGGTCGCGTCCGTAGATATCACCCATGCCGAGCTTTCGGGCAATTTGGAAGACCTGCTGCCGGTTACGGAAATAGAGCAGGCCCGTATTGAAGGTTTTATCAATCTGGTAAGTTCAGGTCTTGGCGGCAGCCCGTCTGTCAGCGATGCGGACCGGGCCAAACTGACGGCTTTGCGGGCGTTTTCCAATGGTGAAGACCAGACTTTTACGGACAGTCTCAGAGCTTTGCAAAATGGACCGGGAGAGCCCGGGGCTTCAGAGGCTTCGCAGCTGTTTCAGCATTATAGCACCGCTGATGCGGCCGCCATTGAAGGCTCAAAAATTCTGTCAGAAGATCCGGAAAGCGCCACGCTGGAATATATCATTCGTGCGCGGGTCTGTTTGAAGACCGGGGATTACGCCTGTAGTTGGAGTCAGTTTTACGCCGCTAAAACGGCCCTGCGATCAGTTTCCAGAGCCGGGCTTTCCGATTTTTTAATTGCCGATCTGGAAATGCTTTTGCTGACATATGAAAATGACGCCGGGGCCGTTCTTGATAAAGCCAGCCGCCTGTTTGAGAATTACGGACAATATATTCCAAACACGGAAACCGGCTATGAGATAGTCAACCGCACGGCCTCTGTTTTCGAACGCGCGGGTCTTACCGATATGGCGCACCGCATCATTACGCTGGACGGCAAGGCCGGCATGGCCCAGCCCTATGCCAATCACATGACGGAAGTCCGTTTGATGCTGGCCCTGTCCAAATACCGGGAAGCCAAAGACCGGCTCTCCACCCTGGTTATGGACGACAGCGGCTCCCTGCGCCGCGCGCTTTATGAAAAGGCCATGTCCTATTCAGCTCATGCCGCGCTGGGCGAAACCAATAAAGCCCTGAGTTTGGCGCAGGATGTCCGCACGGGTATTCGCGGTCTCAATGATCCGCTTCTTGACGGTCTGGCCAAGCCTTATCTCTTTCTCGGCGATTATCACGTCTATACGTATTACAAGCCTTTTGAGGCCGAGCAGTACAGGGCCCGCTATCTCAAAGCCGTCCGGCTTGCTGATGTGGCCCAGACGCAGCGATCCGGCGAGATGGCGGAAGCGCGGGTGCGGGCGCTCAACGCCTCTGAAATGCGGGCACTGGATACGGCCAGCACCCAGCTCGGCAAAGCCGAAAACCGGGCCTCAACCTTTTCGCGCCTGACCGTTATGCTGGCGGCGTTTTTAGGGGCGCTGGCCATTATATGGGCCCGGCTCAGACGCCGCGAGAAAGCTCTGGCCGCGGAAAATGAGGCTTTGGCCCAGTCGGTTCAGACCCATGAATATTTTATGGGCGAAATGGAGCGCCAGACAGAGCTTGAGACGACGGCCCTTGGCGCCGTTATGGATACGCTGGCGCGCAGCCAGAACGCCGACCCGACTCTGACCGCGCAAAAAGTCGGCGATCATGCGGTCCGTCTTCGCGAAACCGTGGCCCGGCTGGCCTTTCAAAACCGCGTATTTACGGGGTCCGAAGAACCGCGCACCAAGCTTAATCTAAACGAATTATCGGCCGCGCTTTCGGAGCATTTTCAGGATCAGGCCGCCCGCAAGGATGTCTCTCTGCATTTTGATATTGGTCCGCTTGTGCGCACCGCCCATATCCAGAAAGCCCTGCTGTCCGAAACCTTGCGCACGTTTTTGGGTTATGCGCTGGAACATACGTCCTGCGATGTCATCGAAGTGACCATGCGGCCTCTGGCCTATAAGGAGCAGACCTTTCTGCGCACGACAATTTCCGATGAAGGCGACGGTCTGGCTAAATTTGACCACAGGCTTAAATCCGGCGATGTCTCGCCTGATATGACTATGCGCCTGACCGACGCGCAGACTCGCGGCTTTTCCGCCGATACGGTGATAATGGCCATTAATAAAGCCGGTGGCCGTTTTGAAAGCGAAGCAACGCCCGGTTTCGGGCATGTCCTTAGAATTGACCTGCCGGCCACACTGCTCGGCGTCGAAGAACCTCCTACCCCCAGCAATATTATCGAATTTAAAAAAGGAACCGCCAACGATGGCTAAACAACATGTCGATATCAATGTGCCTATGGATGAGTTTACCATAGCCGCAATAGATTCTCTTAGGGGCTCGAAAACCCGCCAGGAATTTCTGGTGCTGGAGCTGACCAAAATTCACAAAACCCAAGGCTTTGCTTTGGCTCTAGGTGCCGGGCAGGTTTATCCAAATCTGGCCATACCGCCCCTGAAGTCGCCGCGCATTTCCCTGCGCTTTTACGACGCCGCCATCCGCAAGGCGATCAAGAAAGTCTGTCACGATTTTGCGCAAAGCTCCTCCATCATCACCTATTCTCTGGTGCGTCAGGTGGTCGAAAGCTCTGCCGAATTTGACGGTCTGACAAAACAGTTCAAACATTTACGGGCCGGCTAAAATTAATTTAAGTTGTCCGGACCGGCCATTCAGATAAAGTCCGGGGGTGAAAACCGCGCATCTCATCGCCGTTATTATTGCCTTTCTTATTTTCGGGCTGGGTTTGTGGGTTCACAGCTTTAAAAAAAGTCACGGCTTTGGCACCAAAAACTATATAGTCGTAATTGATGCTTTAAGAGACGAGCATTCTCAGGGCGTTTTAAGCTATTTGTCCTGGGCTCAAAAAAGAAATCGTTTTCAGATCACTAAAAGACAATGGAATTCCCAGTCAGGGTATAGCTATAAAAACAAACCTTTGCCTGAATATGAGCGCGCGCTAAAAGAGGGCCTAAAATATTTGGACTTTGTAAAACCCGAAATTTTGCGGCCTTGCACACTGTTTAAATATTATGGTTTGCGGTCTGAATTGGAAACCAAACTGACCATATATGGAGGCCAGCCCGAAGACACAGACGCCGCCGAGCTCATAAGGCGGCATAATGTCGACATGCAGGCCTGGGCGAGCCAATACTTTGGTGAACCGGTGAATTATTCGGATCTGGAAAATTGGGCGGAAACCGAAATTTCCGGCCTGAAAATCCAGTATGCAAAACTAAAGACTGAATTGGGCATAGCCGATCTTGACGCTTATGCTTTGCAAAATTCATTTTTTGAAAGCGAGCCCGGCATATACCGGACAGGTTTTCTGTTGGGTATGGCCCAGGCTCGAAACGCAGCCGCCCACCGGTTTTATGACTATGATCTGAATCAGACCAAAGTTCTTATCAATGGAAAATGCCACCGATACAAAGCCTATGCCTCTTACGGGTATTCCGGCTCTATCTCGATTTACCAATGCGGGAAACAGCTGGATATAAAGCGCAATATGTTTCTGGCGGCCCATGAATATTATCCGGGCCATCACCTTCAATTCGGGATTAAACGGCAACAAAAACTTTGCAAAGCCAAACACCGAACCCGTCTATCGTTAAGTGAAGGCTGGGCAAATTACGGCGAATTTCTCGAGGTGGAACAAACATATTCGGCCCCTGAGCAATTATTGGGCTGGATGGATTACAGATTTATCCGCGCCATGCGCATATTGGTAGATATTGCTCGGCACCGTGACGGCGCAAGCAAGCCGGAGCTTAGGATTCTTTGGGATTCCCGAACGCCCGATCGGCTTCATTCCCGATTTGAGGAAGAATTTATCCGCATTAAAGGATTCCGCAATTTTCAGCATCTGACCTATATTGCAGGGCGCAAAGCCATATTGAAAGTCAGGTCTCGTCTTGAAGAGGAAATGGGATCTGAATTTGATGAAAAACGTTTTCACCATATATTATTGACGGCCCCTATCGAAACCAGTGCCTATTTGTATGAGCAGGTAAAGGTCGGCCTTGCGATAGATTTGGCCGAAGAGTTTAGCGTTTCTGAGTCTACGAATTGATAGCGGCAGGGGACGTCCTGAAGTCTTAACCATATCCTACCGCGCCTTTAACGTAAAAATCACCAATTCCTGATATTCCGCCTTCAAAATAAAATGGTGGAAATATAATGCGAATTCTTTTGGTAGCGGCTTCAGCCGTAGCATTGTCGGGTTGTTCCTGGTTGGGGCACATGTCTGACAACGATTATTACAATTATGGTCATAACGCTGCTTCTTGCGGCTACTCAGTACCGACTCCGGTAACGACAAACTGTCTTCCGCAATCGGTCAACTATCCCTCTGCGCCGGCTGCGCAGCCATCCTATGCTGTGTCTCAGACACCGTCTTATGTGGTAAGCCAGCCCCAGACATCTGTGAAGCCTTATACGAAGCCTTATGTTCAGCCGCAGGTTCAAACATATGCGCAGCCTCAGGTACAGTCACAGCCGACCTCGAGTGTCGGAAGTTACGAGTACACGCCCGTACAAACCTATCAACAGCCTGTGGTTCAAAGCCAGCCTGTCTATACGACCGGCGGTTATGGTTCACACAGCCAGACGGTTTATCATTCCGGACAATCGCATGCCCCTCTGAGAGGCTATTACGGTGTGCAAAAAGCGCCGAAAACGCATTCGCATTACTATGTTCAGGCTTATGGCGGTGCTAATTTCCAGCATGAAAGTGAAAACAGCGGTCTGACCGGCCTGTTCACAACCGGCGATATCGGCGACGGAACAACCATTAATGTGGCCGACGGAACAGAATATGGCTGGGAAACCGAATATGACACAGGCTATGTGTATGGCGGTGAGCTGGGCTATCGCACGCATAAAGGCTGGCGCTTCGGTGTCGAAGGCACACGCTCTACAGCGGATGTTGACGGCCACGAAAACGTCACACTGGGCGGCGCCGGAATCGGTGCGCTTGACGCGGCGTCTATCGCTTTATCTCCAACGCCTCTGGGCGTGACGGTTGCCGATTTGGTGGCCAATGGCCAGGGCGAAATTGAGCAGACCGGCGTTTTCCTGAACGGTTATTACGACTTTAACCGCGGCGGCCGCTTCACACCTTATGTCGGTGTCGGCGTTGGTGCCGTGGATGTGGACGTTGATTTCAATCCGTCCGGAACCAGCATCATAAATGGTAGCGAGACCCTGTTTGGTTATCAAGGCCGTGTCGGTGCCAGCTATAATGTCAAGGGACCGCTGGATGTGTTCACAGAATACACCTACCGCGCCACCGAAGATGCCGGAATAGAAAACGACCTCTTCCCCGGCGATCTGGATATCGAAACCGATCAGAGCCTGGTCACGGTCGGAGCCCGTTATAATTTTTAGAGACTAATCACGGTTCCTCCCAACAAATGTGGAAGAAAACCCCGGCTATTGCAGCCGGGGTTTTTTCATGGATTGATTGAAAGTCAGGGGCGCCGCCCCTAAATATTACCTATGGAAAATGCGAAGACTTTTGGAGCGCAGGCCGATACCTATGCGGCGGCCCGGCCCGGTTACCCGGAAGAGCTGTTTGACTGGATTGCTGCCCAGGCGCCGGATCAGCAGCTGGTCTGGGATGTGGGCACAGGCTCGGGGCAGGCCGCCCTGTCTCTGGCAGCGCGCTTCAAGCGCGTTCACGCCACTGATCTTGACCCGGCCCAAATTGCGGCGGCGGGGCACAAGCCCAATATAAATTATCATATAGCCCAGTCCCACGAGTCCGGTCTTGAGCCCGGCGCGGCAGATGCGGTGACTGTGGCGACAGCTCTGCACTGGTTTGATTTTAATCAGTTCTGGCCCGAAGTCAGGCGCGTCTCGCGCCCCGGTGCTTTGTTCTGCGCCTGGACCTATCACCGGGCCGTAGTCGATCCGGAGGTTGAGAGCCTGCTTTACGGTCCGGTCCTGGATATTCTCAAACCCTATTGGTCGGACGGCAACAGATTATCATGGGCCGGTTATCCGCAGGACCAGATCCATATGCCGTTTGAGAGAATTGAAACCCCGGAGTTTAGCTGTGATCTCGCGTGGAGCGGGCCTCAAATTGCCGCCTTCAGCCGATCATGGTCCGCCCATAAACGGGCGCGCATGGATGGCCACGAAGAGGCATTGGCCGCCATTGAAAGCAAAGCATTGGCGGCGCTCGGGGAGTCTCCCAGAACACTCACTCTTCCGCTGCATGTAATCGCCGCCCGGGTGGGTTAGAGCCCTTCCGCTTTCGCTTGGTGTTTTAAGGCTGGATTCACTCCAATTTTTTATCTTAGACTAAGGGTTTTAAAGGTAAAGCCGATCAAGGTGGCCGAATTTGCGACCCGGTTTCAGGAGCTAACCGGAGGATTTTATCATTTTACCATCCGTCAAAAAAGCACACTTATTGACAAAGGGACTCAAGTTTCTCTGGATGACCTTGCTGATCTATATTGTTCTTGGAGCAATCATAGGTGTCTTGCTGCAACTAACCGGAACTGTTGGACCTTATTGTAGTGAGCCAGATAAAAGCTCAACATACTATCCTGTCTGTAAGCCCTGCGGACCCTATATATCCATATTTGGCGTTATTGAAATTGCTGATTGTGAAAATGCTCTGATAAAGAGTTTCTGGATGATTGCCGTTGTGCTCCCGCGCTTTTTTATCATCGTCCTGGGAATGCTGGTCGTGCCGGCCACATTCGTGGTTTTTGCCCTTTTTGAAAA
>CAYQNQ010000026.1:0-19080 GCA_964418815.1 uncultured Hellea sp. | reverse complement strand
TCCCGCATTCAGTCTCCGGCGATGTCCCTGCATATGTCGCAACAGCTGGACAGCCGGCTTATCAATCGCCGGCAAATTCCGTCCAGCAGGGGCAGGTTTCGACACCTAAAACGCCAAACCCCTATGCGGCTTGATTAAAAAATAAATTCATCAACAATTTTCGACACATTCGCGAGCCGTGAATTTAAGTCCGACATAAAATCACTACTCCCCTGAAAGCCAAGCGCGGCCGCAATTTCTAACTTATCCCATTCACTGATAGCATTTTTTTTATTTTCTATCCGAACGGCCATATGCTGAGTTATGCCTAAAAAATGCGTATAGTTTTGTTTCAACACACTGGCCTTGGCCGGCCCAATCTCATCCGAAAATTTGTCGAATATCTTTTCGATATTTACGCCTGAAGTTCTTAATTTTTGCCGATGGGACAAAAACAGCTTTTGCGCGACGAATTCAATATCCCTGATCCCGCCAATGGTATTTTTGAGATCGAGATCATGCATGGGCGGTTTTTCCTGCCGCACGCGGCGGAGCATATCAGCAATATCTTCGTCCATATTCAGATCCGCTCTGGGATAGGAGAGCAAAGTCTTTCGCAGCGTTTCAAGTTCCTGCTTAAACGTTTCGGAACTTGCGGCAACAATTCGGGAGCGGCTTAAGGCCATAAACTCCCAGCTCCAGGCTTTCTCTTGGTAGTAGGTTTCAAACGCTGTGAGCGAGACAGCAACCGGCCCGGACCGGCCAGATGGCCGCAAAGCCATATCCACCTCGTATAAAGGCCCTTCTTCGGTCACCGCCGACAAGGCGCTGATCAGTCTTTGCGTAACCCGGGTATATTTGGTTTGGGCGTTTTCTTCACGGTCTGATGGATTAAAAACCAGCATAATGTCCAGATCAGACGACATATTGAGCTGCCCGCTGGCCAGCTTACCCAATCCTAAAACTGCCATATCGCCGGTGATTTTTCCGTATCTGCGTTCAGCCTCAAGCTGAGCAATGGGTAACAAAGCAGCAAGGGTTTTTTCAGCCAAGGCAGAAAAAAGCGTGCCTGACAATTCCTCCGATATTTTGCCTGATAAAAGAGCTGAACTGATACGAAATTTTGACTCCCTTACCTCGCGCCGGGATACATTTAGCGCCATTTCAAAGTCCTGCGACGCAGCTATATTCTGATGAACAATAGAAAAGTCTTCATTCTCGAAATTCAGAAATTTCGGATCTGATAAAGCGTCCAGTATAGCGGGTTGATCGCTCACCCAATTTGCAATCAACTCCGACCGCGTAATCAAATCAATTACATACTTAAGATGATCCGGTTTTTGCCGGAATCGAGATAAGAGGGAAATCCCGCCGCTTACAGCCGTAAAGAAACGCCGAAAACTCTCGAAAGCTTTATCAGGCCGGCCTGTATCGGCACAGTTCTCGATGATTTTCGGCGCGAGGATTGTCAAAAGCTCACGGGCTTTTTCATCCCGCGTCGCGCGTATTCGCCCGCCGAGCCAGGCCGCCATTTCATACCAGATGGTTTCGCCGTTTTTGAAGCCCAGTTTTAAAAAAGCTTCTAACGTATTCGGATCTGGCTCCACGCCTGTAAAGACCATATTGCCTTCGCGGGAGGACAAGCTCCCCGCTTCCGGAAACAAACGCGTGTAAGTCGCCCTTACATCATTAAATATAGCTAAAAACTCGGCGGAAACATCGGCGAATTTGTCGGCCCCTAACAGACCAGAAAATTGTGTTTGGCCGGTTTCGTCCACTGGGATTGTGTGAGTCTGCTCATCCTTGATCATTTGAAGGGCGTGTTCGGCGGTACGTAGGCGGTCATAAGCTTTGATCATTGACTGCGCGTCAGCGTTGGTAACAAAATCCAAATCTGCCAACGCCTGCAAGGCGTCAACCGTTCGGGGAGTTTGCAAGCGGTTATGCCGCCCCCCCAAAATCAATTGCTGAACCTGAGCGTAAAATTCAATTTCCCGAATGCCTCCAAAACCCAGTTTGAGATTGTGGCCGCCGATTTCCAGCGCTTCTCCGGCACCCACCTTGGCGTGAACCTGGCGCTTAATGGCGAGAATGTCTTCGATGGCGGCGTAGTCCATATTTTTGCGCCAAATGAAAGGCGATAACACCTGGTCAATAAACGCTTGCCCTGCCTTGATGTCCCCGGCGCAGCTTCGCGCTTTGATCATAGCAGCCCGCTCCCAGTTTTGACCCAGTGTTTCGTAATACCGTTCCGCGGTTCGCGTCGAAACAGCGACAGAATTTGATCTGGGATCTGGGCGTAAGCGCAGATCCGTTCTAAAAATATAGCCGTGCTCTGTTATGGCCTCCATGCCTTTTACGACATTTTGAACAAGTTTTATGAGCGTGCGTTCTGCCCGAGCCGGATTTGGCATTTGGATTTTTTCAGGATCATAAAAAACATTGAAATCGATATCGCTTGAATAATTGAGTTCCCGGGACCCGTATTTTCCAACCGCAAGAATAAACAGACCGGGCGCAGGATTTTCAGGCGGGCCCGATATGCCAAGCTCTGTAGCAGACGCGCGAAGAATTCTTTGTAGGCAAAAATCTGCGAGCCGGGTGAGATGCTCGGTTACTTCCACCCAGCCCCAGACTTTCCCTATATCAGCTACCGCAATAACGAGGTGAGCTCGGCGTTTTAATTGCCGTAAAATTTCCATTTCTTTTGATAAATCGGAAATTTCACTATCAATGTCCTCGAACAAATGGCGGAGAATCTCTTCCGGCGGGACAGATTTTATTTGCGCGATAAGCTCCGGAAATAGCTGAAGGCTTTCTTCAAGATAAGGTGAGCAGGCCTTGGCGCGCGCTATGGTCTTAGCGATCACTCGCCGAAACCTTCGCAAAAGACGCCGGTTTTAAATGACGACGTCTTGGGAAAATTATTTGGACCGATAAACCGGGTCCAAATTCGGATTCGATGCCGTCTTCCAAAGCAAATTCGGCCTGATGCAAAGCGGCGATCGCATCGACCATGGCCAAACCAAGTCCGCTGCCCGGGGCGGTGCGGCTCTTGTCCAGACGCACAAACCTCTCCTTAACCCGTTCTCGCTCTGTGGCCGGGATACCCGGACCGTTATCCGTGACGGCGACCACAACGCGGTTGGCTTTATCCCGGTATAATTCCAATCGAACCGTTCCGCCATCCGGCGTATATTTGATGGCATTCTCGACAAGGTTAGAAACAGCCTGAGACAGCAATCCGCGGTCTGCAAATATAACATTTCCATCTGAGATACGGCTTTCGAAACTCAGATTCGCATCTTCACAAGCCGGCTCATAAAATTCCGCCATATCTTCGAGGACAATTTTCGGATCCAGCTCTTCGAGCATTTCCCTCTGCTCGCCAGCTTCAAGCCGGGCGATACGCAAGACTTTGTCAAAGGTCGCCAGCAGCTCGTCTGCGTCTTCTGCCGCCGAAAACATGGCCTCGGCTGCATCCGGGTCCTTTAGATCGCTTGCCGTGCTTTCAAGTCGGGTTCTAAGCCGTGTCAAAGGCGAGCGCAGATCATGAGCAATACTATCTCCAGCATAGCGCATCGCTTTCATCAGACGGTCAATGTGATCCAGCATAGCATTGAGATGCTCAGCCAGCATATCAAGTTCATCCTCGGAATAGTTGCGCGGGGCCCTCCTATCGAGCTGCCCCGCCCGCACATCTGTCGCAAGCCGGTTGAAAGCCTCTACACGCCTTGTGAACCTGCGGGAAACGAACAGGCTGGACAAAAGTCCGAGAACCAGCGCAATTCCTGAGGATGTAAACATGGCATTTCTGACCCGGTCCGCCGTTCGGCGCAGCGCTTCGATATCTCGTCCGACAATAAGTGCGGCAACCGGTTTTTTTTCGGCGTTGAAAATATACCCAGAACGCGCTCTGACTCTTTGCGTCTCTTCCTCTTTTTCCGAAACGCCTTCCTCAACCGACTGATCGGGCTGAATTCTGTTGAATTCAAAAATAACGCTATCTGTCTCCGATCGGCTCAACAGATCCGAAATTCGTTCTTCATCTTCGGTGATAATATTGGTCATGACCTGCTCTGGTGAGAGAGCCAATTCATAGGCCCCTGTCTTGGCGCCGATACGGGTAAATACAATCTGCTGAACAGCTGCCCCACCAAACTGATCAAAGACATCCTGCAGCTCTTCCATCTCAGCGACCAGTTCTTGATCAACCCTGCGAAGCTCGGAGGAGATCGTTGCAAAATAGACATAGGCCAGACTGATCAGCAAAGAGACCACGAACAGCACAGCCCCTAAAAGGCTGAGCCGAAACAGCGTATTTCGAAATAGCTTTGCTAAAGCATTCAGCATAGCCAAATGACTAGAGTTTGTCGCTTAGACCTGCAAGCGGTATCCGGCGCCGCGCACGGTATGGAGCATGGGCGTTTCAAACTCTTTGTCGATTTTGCCTCTTAATCTGGAGATATGCACATCGATCACATTTGTTTGGGGGTCGAAGTGATAATCCCAAACTTTTTCAAGCAACATTGTCCGGGTTACGACCTGCCCGGCATTGCGCATGAGGCATTCTAGAAGGCGAAATTCCCGGGGCTGAAGAAGGATATTCTGCCCGTCTCTTCTGACGGTTCGGGCCAGCAAGTCCATTTCGAGCTCCCCGACTTTGAGTTTGGTCACAGCCGCAGTCGGGTCACTTCGCCGGCCAATGGCCTCAACCCGGGCCAGGAGTTCCGTAAACGCATAGGGTTTGGCGAGGTAATCATCGCCGCCGGCGCGGAGACCTTCTACCTTTTGGTCGACCTCGCCCAGCGCTGACAGAATCAGAACTGGCGTTGAGTCGCCATCTTCGCGCAGAGATTCGAGCAGTTCAATACCGTCGAGCTTCGGGAGCATACGATCCAGAATCAATGCATCATACTCAGCTGCACGGGCCATTTCGAGACCGAGATCTCCATCCGGGGCCAAATCAACGACATGACCGGCCTCCATCAGGCCTTTTCTTACATATTCTGCTGCAACAGAATCATCTTCCACCACCAGGATCCGCATATTTTTCTCCTTTATTCAGATCGGTAAACCGCCCTTCCCGCGAAATAATCTCTTAGCGGCAAAACCGCATAATTTTCTGTTCCGTTTTCAAGCCGCACAAGCAGCAGGACTTCGTTTTTTCCGCTTTCAGCCGCCGCTTGTAACATGGCGCTTAAATGCCGGGTGCTGGGCACATCTTCCTGTTCTAACTGCATGATCACCATATTGCGTGTCAGGCCAACGCTGGCCGCCGTACTGCCGGGCGTGACGTTTTCCAGATAAACACCGACCTGATCGTGGCGCATACCGATAGACTGCCGGAAAGACGACGACAGATCGACCACGCTAAGACCTGTTGCCTGCATGTTTCCATTGGCACCTGGCGGAAGCGCGGGCGCAGGCGTCGCCTGACCACCACCAAAGGACGGCGAAGACGGCGCCGCCGGATATCCCGGTTCAGCATGAGAAGGCGCCGAGTAGGTCCCTTCTGCCATGGCTTTATCCAGAGCATCTTTTTCAGGACGCTCGGACACTTTCACGGTTAAGGTCATGGGCTCTTCATTGCGCTCAATGCTCATACTCACGCGCTGATCAGGACGAAGACCCCCTATCAGGCGTGTCGCTTCTGTTGCGTTCGCTACGGCCTGGCCGTTTATCCTCAAGATTATATCATCCACTTGAAGGCCTGCCAGATGCGCCGGGCTACCAGTGACAACATTATTCACATTTGCCCCGCCCAAATTACGGCCGTGAGAAAACTCCGCTTCGCGAAGCCCTACACCTAACCAGCCCCGGCGGACCCGTCCGTCTTTGCGAATTGAATCGATAACGTCTTTGGCCGTGTGGTGCGGAATGGAAAACCCGATACCAACACTGGCTCCGGTCGGAGAGAAAATAGCGGAGTTGACTCCGATGACATCGCCGCGGGGATTGAACAACGGACCGCCAGAATTCCCCCGGTTAATAGTCGCATCGGTTTGAATATAATCCACATAAGAACCGGATTCGACCCGGTCGCGACCGATGGCGGAAATAATTCCGAGGCTGGTCGATTGTCCGATGCCAAACGGATTCCCGATCGCTATGACCCAATCGCCAATCCTGATAGGCTTTCCTTGATACCAGTTGACCTTCGGAAAGGGAGCATTTGCGGAAATTTTCAATAATGCCAGATCGGTCTCTTCGTCAGTTCCGACAATCTTTGCAGGAAATTCCGTCCCATTGTTAAAAACGACTGTGATCCGCGTCCCGCCATCGATCACATGGTAATTCGTTACCACTTCGCCGCTGCTGGAGATAACAAAGCCGGAGCCCTGCCCTTCTGATGTGGTTTCGCCATCATCTGTGGTGACGACGATATTAACAACGGCCGGGCTGACTTCCTCAACGAGATCAGCAACCGAATTTGTCTGGCTGAGCTGAACATCTTGAGCCGATGCGACAGTCGGTTCGCTAAACAGGGCTGAACCCACAGATATAATAGCGGGCGTACACAACAGGGCGGAACCTATCAGTAGCGGTTTGGTTATAGAACCGAATTTCAAAGCGGTCTTTGACACGATTTTTTCCTTAACTAGGCGCAATGTGAAAGCGGGCGACTATCCTAATTCTTACTAAAACATGACAAAACTGTCACATTACCCGTTATGCTTTGGAAAAAACGAGAATTCGGTTTTCGGCAGGCATTTCAATACGAGCCTGCAGATTAAATCCCACATCTGCAAATATATGCTTAACAGAATCTAAGGATCGGACACCCCAGTCCGGATTTCTGGATTTCAATGTCTGGTCGAAATTCAGGTTTGATTGCGCCGTTTTAGCGCCCTCTAAAAAGGGGCCGTATAATATCATGAGCCCCTGAGGCTTGATGACGGCGCCCGCACCTTTCGCCAAGCCTAGAGCCGCTTCCCAGGGGGCGATATGAATCATATTCGCGCAGTATATGGCATCAAATGGGGCTAATTCCGCCCACCATTTCGGATTTGATGTTGATATCGCTAAGGACGGGCTGATCTGCCCGGGGCACTCACTGCGCCAGGCATCCTGGCTACCGCGTGACCGCTCATCAGGATCTGAATTCTGCCATGATATGTCGGGACGACACTCGCAACAAGCCACGGCGTGCTCGCCGGTACCGGAAGCTATTTCTAACACAGAGGCATTCTTTGGAAGAATTTGCAGTAATTGTTCGGAAATAGGCCCGGCATTTCGCCCTGCTGTCGGAGAATATAAGCGGAGGCCTTGATTCTCGCGGTTTTCTAGATGAATGGGTTTTTTCATATATCAATCCGGCCAGGAAGCTGGAGCGTGACCTTCAGCCCGCCGAGTTCACTGCGGCCAAGTTTGAGAGATCCTTTATAAGCTCGGGCCAGATCATCTACAATTGGCAGACCAAACCCTGTTCCAGGCGTCGTCTCATCCAGCCGAGCGCCCCGTTTCAATGCCTCTTTATATTCGGTTTCCGCCAGGCCCGGCCCGTCGTCCTCCACAAAAAACATGATTTGAGTATCAGAGCTATCTGATGGGCGTGCGTGAACATTTACGCGGGCCGTGGTCCATTTACAGGCATTATCCAGCAAGTTGCCGGCCATCTCGTCCAAATCCCGCTTTTCCCCTCGAAATACGAGGTCCTTTGTTACATTAATATCGAAATCAATATCCTTGTCTCGATAGATACGCTCGAGCGTCCGCGCGATTGGAATTATTGTGTCTTCGAATGGCGTAATGACTCCAATGGTTTGTCCCCGCGCAGCAGCCCGTGCCCGATGTAAATGGTGATCCACCTGACGTTTCATGCGCTCCGTTTGTCGTTTCACAATTCCTGAAAGTCCAGACTTTGAGGTTTTGGCTTCGTTTTGAAGGACAGCCAGCGGTGTTTTAAGGCCATGCGCCAGATTGCTCACATGAGTCCGCGCGCGTTCGACGACATCTTTGTTATGGGTAATCAGGGTATTGAGCTCTTCCGCCAAAGGGGCAATTTCGGTTGGAAAGATACCATCAACTTTCTCCGCCCGGCCTTCGCGAATATCGGTGACCTTTTGCTTGAGAGCGAATAGCGGCCGCAATCCGTTTCGAACTTGCCAGAAAATAGCCCCTATCATCCCAAGAGAAACCAAAAGCATCAAAATCGTCGATAAAACTGCAAATCTTCGCACCAGACTTTGAGGTTCTCTCACATCCGCGGCGACAATCATCACAACAGGCTGCCCATTCGACAGAATAACAGGCCAGACCAATGCCCGCAAAGGTTCACCATCCGGTCCGGTTGAAGCGGTTCGGAATTCTGTTTGGGTTTGGTCGTCGATACTCTGTTTTATCCAGGGTTCCAAAGCGATGGTTTCGCCGGAAAGGGACCGCGAGGCCAGCACAGAAACAAGATTGCCATCTTCTTTAAACTCTCCGATCATCCAATATTGCCCTGACAAAGCCCGCTGATAATCGGGGTCAACCAGATCCCGGGTTAAAACTATACCCATTTTGTCATCCGGTTCGGCAGAGGCAATAAGCACCTTGACCGCATCTTGAAGCGGCTCGTCAAAGAGTTGATAAGTCGAAGATCTATAAAGCCAAGTCAGCGCAATGGCGGTCATCACCAATACCGGCAACGTCCATAAAACGGCATTGGTGATTAGCCGTTTGACCAGAGACGGGTTGGATGTGTTGGTCCCGCGGGCCAATAGTTTTATGATTTCTTGGCCGCGTTGTTCGGATCTATGAGGCGATAACCAAGTCCGCGAACGGTTTCGATTCGATTAGTTCCGATCTTGCGGCGCAAACGCCCGACAAAAACTTCAATCGTGTTGGAGTCCCGGTCAAAGTCCTGATCATAAATGTGTTCAACCAGTTCAGTTCGGGAAATCACACGACCTTTATGCATTGCCATATAAGACAGCAGACGAAACTCGTGCGAGGTGAGCTTAATGGGCATGCCATCAACGAAACATCTGGCCGCCCGGTTATCCACCAGCAAACCGCCTATTTCTATCGAGTCTGTCGTATGGCCGGCGGCGCGGCGCATGAGGGCTCGAAGCCGGGCCAAAAGCTCTTCATGATGAAAAGGTTTCGTCAGATAATCATCAGCGCCGGCATCAAATCCTGAAACTTTTTCACTCCACTGATCACGCGCCGTCAAAATCAGAACCGGAAACGTTTTACCGTCAGCCCGCCATTTTTGAAGGACGCTTATGCCGTCAATCACCGGTAGTCCTAAATCCAGAACCACGGCGTCATAGGGCTCAGTATCGCCCATGAAATGTCCGTCTTCGCCGTTATCCGCCACGTCCACCGCGTATCCGGTGTCCTTCAAAGCTTCTGATAGCTGGCGAGACAGGTCAGGATCGTCTTCGACTACAAGTATTCGCATAAATACCCCGATTCAGAATGAATTTTTATTATCTGATAATACGGCCAGAAGCTGCGTCAATCTTTACTCGAACTTTTTTCGTGTTCGGAAGACGCAAAACAACCGTAAAAACATTTCCATTGAGGAATGTATCCAGATATTGCGCGCCCGGGTAACGGGACATGGCAATAGACTTGGCTTGACTATAAGAAATGCGCTGCTCTGCCCATCGAGGCATCTGCCGACGCTCTGCAGGCATGAAACTTTGCGCACTAGACGGCAAAACAAAGACGTCATTGACCATGCCCTTAGCCTTAGGAGACTTCGCGGCAGCCGGCAACGCAACCATCAAGCTCATGATAGCTGTCAGCGCAAATGCAGTTATATGTCGCTTATTATTTTTCATTATGGACATTAATACAACAGAACCCCTGAATATAATCTGAATATGGGATTCATAATGTTCTATTTCAAGATTAGAAAATTTTGGACCTTAAATCATCCCCATCACTGTCCGGTGTGGATTGGGCCCACTCTTTTAAATCATTGTTTTTTATATCTTTTAAGACAATTTGGGTGGTCACCAATAAATCGCCTCCTTTGATTCCCTTGCCTTTCAGGCGAAGCGTTTTTCCTGAATTCGTGCCGGCCGGCAGCGTTAATTGTACAGGCCCGTCCGGCATCGGTATCTTAACCTTGCCCCCGAGAATCGCTTCGCGCAGACTTATAGGCAAAATCAACCTTAAATGCCTTCCATCACGCTGAAAGTGCTTATGTTTTCCAATTGTAATCTCGATTTTCGCATCCCCTGCCGGGCCGCCGTGGTTGCCAGACTGGCCTTTGCCGCGAAGCCTTAAGGTTTTTCCGTCTTCTACGCCTTTGGGAATTTTCACATTCAGTGATTTTCCTTCAGCTGTCCGAATTTTTTTCGTCCCTCCGCTCAAGGCCTCCATGAAACTGAGCTTGAGCCTATACCTGACATCAGCGCCCTTTTTTGGACGCGCAAATCCACCGCGATTGGGGTTCATGCCGCCCATATTCATGCCAAACAAGGAGGAGAACAGTTCGGCCATGTCGTCCTGTCCGCCCGCCGTCCGATTAAAGGGACCTCCGCCAAATCCGCCAAAGCCACCGCCAAAGGGGTTTTGCTGCTGACCGGAGGCATCGACCTGACCGCTGTCATAACGGGCCCGAAGGTTCTTGTCAGAGAGCAGATTATAAGCGGCCGTCACTTCTTTGAACCGCTCGGCCGTTTTTTCATCACCCGGATTCACGTCTGGATGCAGCTTTTTCGCTAAAGCGCGATAAGCTTTTCGAATTTCCGCTTCTGTCGCAGATCGCTTTACGCCAAGCAATTTATAAGGATCTTTGGCCATAGTCTTTATTTAAGCATCATCCATAGATTTGCCAGCTGAATTCTACAGTCAATTCTGACAGGGGGAAAAACAGTTTTTCGCATTTACCCATAGTCAAAAATTTGCATAAGATGAGCTAAGGAGACCTCCAATGGACATATATACGGATACCCACCGGGAAATTCAGCGCACCATGCGCAAAATCATTGAAAAGGACATTAATCCCTACGTCGATCAATGGGAAAAGGACCGTATTTTTCCCGCACACGAAGTGTTCAAGAAGCTCGGCGATGCCGGACTATTAGGTATTCAAAAACCTGAAAAATATGGCGGCATGGGACTTGATTACACCTACCAGGTAGCCGCCGTTGAGGCCCTTGGTGATATAAACTGCGCGGCCATTCCCATGGCTATCGGTGTTCAAACCGATATGGCTACACCGGCGCTCGCAAGATATGGCAGTGAAGAGCTGTGCGAAGAGTTTTTGCGTCCGGCCATTACCGGCGAAAAAGTGGCCTGTATTGGGGTCTCGGAACCCAGCGCAGGATCCGATGTTGCCAATATCAAGACGGTCGCCAAAAAAGATGGGGACGACTATGTCATCAATGGCGGCAAAATGTGGATTACAAATTCCTGGCAGGCCGATTTTATGGTGGCCCTTTGCAATACCAGCGACGGCCATCGCCATTCCAATAAGAGCCTTATTGTTATTCCTATGGATACGCCCGGCGTAGAACGAGCGAAAAAGCTGGAAAAAATCGGCAATCACTCTTCTGACACAGGGCAGATTTTCTTTGATGATGTCAGGGTGCCGCAGCGCAATTTGATCGGACAGGAAGGCTCAGGATTTGTATATCAAATGCAGCAATTCGAAGAAGAGCGGCTATGGGCCGTTGTCTCGACCGTTTCCGGCTTGCAAGCCTGCATCGATGAAACCATCGAATATACCCGCGAGCGTCAGGTCTTTGGAAAACCAATTCTGGATAATCAGGTTGTTCACTACCGTTTGGCCGAGCTGCAGATTGAGGTGGAGCTTTATCGGGCTTTGATGGAAAAATGTGTCCATCAATTTGCCGAAGGGAAAAACATCACCAAGCTGGTTTCAATGCTGAAAATAAAGTCGGGCCGGCTTTTGCGAGAAGTGACGGATTCCTGCCTGCAATATTGGGGCGGCATGGGCTATATGGATGAAACCCTGATATCCCGGCGTTATCGCGATGGACGGTTAGCTTCCATCGGCGGCGGCGCCGACGAAGTCATGCTTGGTGTGGTCTGTAAAATGCTCGGGACTTTGCCTGGCAGGAAACAGTAAGATTATTCCGTCAGTCCATCGATTAGTTTTTGCAAGCGTTCCGCATTGGCGCCCAGATCAGATCCGCCAACCCGGCTTACTGAACGCATATCTATCAATGAACCGCCATTTTTAGAGGGCCTTATGCGGATAATGACGTCGTCTTTGAAGCCATACCAAAAGCTCGTATCCGTCGCTTCCAAAACTCGATTTTCCTTATCGACCGTCACAACCTTCCAGCCCATTGATTTGATCATATCTTCCGCCTGACCAAAAATTTCATCAGGTTTTTCCGAGCGCCTTACGGGCCGAATTTCGGGATAATGTTTCGACTGCAAAACAGAGACCAGAGTTCCATCTTCTTTGTCCTTTTTCTCGAAATATTCCAGTGTATTGGTGGCCTCAGTCTTAGTGCGGGCATCGATGATCGTTTTGGTAAATTTCGGCGGGTCCTCCGGATCCGTTGTAATATCATGAATGAAAGGCAGTTTTTCGACCGTAGATTTTACGCCTACAAGATTGATCAGACCTCCCAATGAAACCAAAAAGGCCAATAGCGAAATAATGAGGCCTTTGCGGGGCCGGACAAACCAGCTCAGCAACACAGATATAAGGCTAATACCTAGTCCAAGCATAAGAACTTTCGGTCCAACATTCTGAGACAACACACCCAGAGAGGTCCGCAAATCAAATATGCCCGTTCGATAACCCAGCGCAGCCAATATAAAAATCAACGGCCCGATGATCGCCAGCGCGATTGCCAGTTTCCTTACCCAGCGGCGTATCTTTTGTCTTTTGCCTTCAGGCGTGACATCCCGGAGGGTCAGATCCGTATTTTCTGATGCCTCAATAATTTCCGGTTCAGGCTTTGGATCATTTTCGTCATCTGGTGTCATTTATATCTCACTGAGTTTGTACAAAAACATAGGCCAGCACACCTAATACAAGGAAAAGAATGAAAATATTTGAGAGGGTCAGTATTCCTGGCCCGGCCCGCTCTCCCCATCCGGAAATCCGATGTCTATTTTTATCATCATGGTCATTTCGCTGACCCTGCCGATTGCCCAGCATATCTTGAGCCTGACGGCGGGCTTCCTTCGCCGCAGCCTGAGTCCATCCCGACTTAAAAGATTGATCGGTATTTGTACTTTTCGGCTGCTCCCAAGGATTGGTATTTTGAGATCTTGCAGGACGATTTGTTTGTGATCCCCGAGGCTTAGTTGAAGGGCTCTTAGATTTACCTGCCAAAGAGCTCACTACATTGAGCACCACTATGATAAGCATGATAATAAAAAACACGTCCATAGAGGTCGTCTATATTAGTTTGCTTTATGGAAAAAGTCTTTGTTTGCGCCAATTATCGCCATCTCGGGAAAACAAAAGACGGTCATGAAGACGAAATGGTCGGTCGCGCCAAAACTCGATTGTCTCAGGAATCACGCGCCACCCGCCCCAATGTGCCGGTCGCTGTATAGAATTTTCTGTTTTATATAGCGCTTCCAAGTCCCGAATTCTGGTTTCCAGAATTTCCCGGTTTTCCAATAACCGGGATTGATCTGATGCGATGGCCCCGATCTGCGAACCTTTAGCCCGGCTTTTAAAATAGGCGTCGGCCTCAGCATCTGTCACGGCAACGGCAGAGCCGCGAATTCGCACTTGCCGACGCAATGATTTCCAATGAAAACACAAAGCCGCAGATTTATTATGCATAAGCTGCTCTCCCTTGGCGCTTTCATTATTGGTGTAAAACACAAACCCTTTTTCGTCGAAATTTTTGAGCAGCACCATTCTCACATCCGGGATTCCATTTGAGTCAACCGTTGCGAGCGTCATGGCATTACTGTCATTCATTTCCAAATGCCGGGCATCAACCATCCAGGTCTTGAACAAAGAAAACGGATTTTTCGTTTGAAATATGGGCACTGCATTTCGTTCGGCCTGAATGCGATACAGCTCATTTTCAGTATAATCCTTGCGACTTGGGGTCGGCGGAATGGCTGATTTGCTCATTTTTTCCTCATTATGACAGCGTTAACCATATTCATCAGTAGCTTGTTAACTTTGATAGGCTTCAAGAAACCTATTGTTAAAGCTGTTTACCACCGAGTTAAAGCTTTTAGGGGAGATTTAGGTGACACGTCAGGACGCACTCATGGCTTTGGGACTGAATATGGCAGCCCGCGAAAACGATATCCGTAATGCCTGGCGCAAAAAGGCAAAGTTCTTCCACCCGGATAGCCCCTACGGAAATATACAGGCATTTATGCAGGCCAAAGCGGCTTACGAAATACTGATCCCCCCTGCTCCGAAAGCTTATAGGGTTCAGGCCGGCTCTCGCGCCATCTAAAAATCACTGGTCAGCCAGTAACAGGGCGTATAAAGACGCCCGCATGTCACACAATACGTTTGGACATTTATTCAGATTTACAACCTGGGGCGAAAGTCACGGCCCGGCCATAGGCTGCGTTATTGATGGATGCCCGCCGGGCATTGAACTGTCCGAAGCCCATATTCAGCCCTTTATGGACGCCCGCAAACCCGGCACGAGCCGCTTTGTCACGCAGCGCAAGGAACCGGATCAGGTCAAAATTCTTTCTGGGGTGTTCGAAGGTAAGAGCACTGGAACACCCATCAGCCTTCTCATTGAAAACAAAGATCAACGCAGCAAAGACTATACAGAGATTAAAGACCGCTATCGTCCGGGCCACGCCGATTTCACCTATGATGCCAAATACGGCATTCGGGACTATCGAGGCGGCGGCCGCTCCAGCGCCCGCGAAACCGCTAACCGCGTCGCCGCAGGCGCTATTGCCCGCAAAATTTTAGGCGGAAACATCAAGATTAGAGGCGCCGTCATTCAAATCGGGACCTCTATGATTGACGGTGACAATTGGGATTGGGATCAGGTCGGCCAAAATCCGTTCTGGTGCCCGGACGCGAAGGCGGCCAAATCCTGGGAAGAATACCTGGACGCCACGCGGAAGTCCGGAAACTCTGTCGGTGCCATCGTGGAAGTGCAGGCTGAAGGCGTTCCGGCCGGATGGGGAGCGCCCGTTTACGGAAAACTGGATAGCGACATCGCCATGGGACTCATGTCTATTAATGCAGCTAAGGGCGTTGAAATCGGAGTTGGTTTCGCGAGCGCGGGCTATTCCGGCGTTGAAAATGCCGACGAAATAAGAATGACCGACGGAAAACCGGAGTTTCTGTCCAATAATTCCGGCGGAATTTTAGGCGGCATTTCTAACGGCGATACCATAATCGCCCGGCTGGCCATCAAACCGACTTCTTCCATTCTCACCGAAGTTCGGTCCATAAATAATAAAGGCGACGAAATAGATGTCCGCACTAAAGGCCGGCATGACCCCTGTGTGGGCATTCGAGCCGTGCCCGTGGCTGAAGCCATGCTGGCCTGTGTTCTGGCTGATCATAAACTCCGTCACCGCGGACAAACCGGACGTTAAGTCATGATATTCACCAAGTTCGCCCTTATGGGTAAAAACCTTTCTCAATATGATCGTGACTGGCCCGCAACTTTTGAAACCAATCCGGACTCAGAAGGCGCCCAAGCCGTTAAAGCCTATCTGGTCGAAAATTTCCTGAAGCCCGCTGACAGCGCTGGATCCCAAAGGGACAAATTGCGCGACAAGCGGAAGCGGTTTGACTCAAATGGACGAAATCGGGATTTCGGCGTGACCTTCCAAGACGATGTCGCGAAATTTGCGGGGCAAACCGTAACCGGTGAATGGGCTCTGGCTAAAAATGCCAATCCCAACCACCGCATACTCTATATACATGGCGGCGCCTTTACGGTCGGCAGCGCCATAAGCCACCGGGCGGTGACAAGCAATCTATCCAAAAAGACGGGATGCGCGGTTTTTTCGCCAAACTACCGCCTAATGCCGGAAAACAGCCGGCTCGCCAGCGTCGAAGACTGCCAATATGCTTATCGCTGGATCGTGGGAAATGGTCCTGATGGCCCGGGAGATGTCGGCAAACTGGCCATTATCGGCGATTCGGCCGGTGGAAACCTCACCCTAGTCATGGCACAATGGGCCAGAGATAATAAGGTACGGCCTGCAAACGCCATTGTTGGAATTTCTGCGGCAACCGATTCGGTTTTTACCAGTCCTTCTATTCGAAATAATTTCGAAACCGACATCATGCTCCAGCCATTGGTTGCGCCGCTGATGAAAATACCGGTCCCGGTTCTGGCCTGGTTGTCATGGTCAAAGCTCAAAATCCGGCCCAAAGATCCGGTCATTTCGCCCGTCCGGGGTGATTTATCAGATCTGCCGCCTACTCTGCTTCATGCCAGCACCCATGAAATGGTCTATGATGACAGTGTCCGGTATGTGGCAAAGGCTTTGGAATCGGGCTCTGACGCAACTCTGCAGAGCTGGTCTCACCTTTGTCATGTCTGGCATATCTTTGATCAAATGTTGCCTGAAGCCCATCAAGCGCTTGATGAAATTGCTATTTTTTTGAAAAAGCATGGCCTCTAATTTTGGTGAACTGAATATGAATTTTGATCTCAGAATAACTTCAGAGAGGAATTTATAGAAAGCTTCTATACGGATTGGAAAGGCCGATCCGAGAGACCAAAGGAGCATATAATGAAAACGTTCTCTCGCAAAAAAGCAATGGCCGCCGTCTTTTTGGCCGCGGCATCCGTCGGATTACCGACAACCTCTTTCGCAGACCCGGCTAAATCGTCTTACCGACATGACTGCAAAGAAGCAGACCGAGAAGGTCAGATCATCGGCGGCGTCTTAGGCGCTCTCGCCGGCGGCGTCGCCGGTTCGCAAATAGCCGGACGCGGTGACCGCACTGAAGGATCAGCTCTCGGTGCCGTTTTAGGTGCAGCTGCAGGCGTTGCAATCGCAGATAAGGATTGTAAGCGACCTCATCGCCAAACTTACGGGAATTCATATTCTCGGAATGGATATAATGGCGTTCGAGGCCAAAACGGGTATTCCAGCCGTAATGTCTACACAACCGGTTATTCATCAAATCGCCGCGGAAATTATTCCCGAAATCGCGGGTATAACGGATATAACCGAGGAAATGGGTATAACCGAGGATACGGAAACAGCCAGAGATCCGGATATAATCGAGGAGAAGTCTGGGGCGGCCGCAATGCCAGTTCGCGCTGGGGCTTCCAAAACCGCAGCTACACTTGCCGTGGCGGTGAAACCCGTCGCCAGCGCGTAGAATGGGAAATTCAGGAACTGCGCCGCGAACGCGACTATCTGATCGAGAAACGCCGTTATGCACGATATGACCGGGATATAGACCGCCGTTTATATCAAATCGGAAACGAACTTGGCGAATTGAAGCATGAGCTCAAGCGCCTCAAAAAACGGCGCAACAGCCGGGATAATTACCGCAATAGCAATTACTACAAGACGAATTGGTAAGGAAATTCCCCTGACGCATGAATTAAGCCCGGCTTTGGCCGGGCTTTTTCGTTCCACTGTATAACATCATTTACATATCCATTTTGGCAGTCATGATGCCCAGCGAAGTCGTGGGGCCGATTTTAAAAAATATAAAAACTTGGCGTGCGTTTTGCATACCCAATAGCAAATTAGGTGATTTAGGGAGCTTATTGCCATGAAACATTACATGTTAGGCGCTGCCGTTGCAGCGCTGCTGGCCGTACCAACGACAGCGAACGCCCAATTCGCGGGCATAGACACAGAAGAAGCCTTGGGCGCCGTAATTGGTGCCGGAATTGGCGGCGTGGTCGGCTCAAATTTGGCCGGAAGCGGTGTTCAACAAGAAGGAACAGCCCTCGGCGCAGCCGTCGGCGGTCTCGTCGGACTCGGCATTGGCAATCAGCTTTCAGGTTCTTCTCGCTACGGCGGACATCACGGCGGCGGATTTCAAGGTGGTGGACACCATGGTGGTGGCTATTACGGCGGCGACAGCCGTTACGGTGGACCCGGTTCTGGCGGAATAGCTGGCGGCGGATATCCCGGCGGAGGCCAGTTTGGCGGAGCGTCTCGTTATGGTTCAACCTACAGCTACGAATATGGTGGAGTGTACCAAACACCTCCACCTGCAATGCCGGCCCCAACAGTTCACGGCGGCGGTCATATTGAGCAAAGCATCACAACCCGGCCAGCGTTCCGAACTGTAACTGTACATCGTCCAGTCACAACAACGCAGAGCGTTACGGAAATGCAGCCGCATACTGAAATGGTTCCTGTAACCGTACAGAAACCGGAATCAGTCCAGCGCGCTGTCACTGTCATGAAGCCGGTTGAAGTCATGAAGCCGGTTCAGGTCATGAAACCTGTAACAGTTATGAAGCCTGTTGAGGTCACAACGCCTGTTCAGACTATGAAGCCTGTAACAGTCATGAAGCCTGTTGAGGTGATGAAACCTGTTCAAGTCATGAAACCTGTTCAAGTCATGAAGCCGGTTGAAGTTATGCAGCCTGTCACAAAACAGCGTGCTGTGACCAAGGAACGCCCTGTTACCCGGACGAAAGAAGTCACGGTGATGAAGGAAGTCAAAGTCATGAAACCTGTGACTGTGATGAAAGAATTCATCGAATTGCAGCCGCACACCGAGGTTCAGACCTATACGGACTTTGAGTCTTATACGGACTTTGAGTCTTATACGGATATGGAAGCTCGCACAGAGATGCAGCCGCACACTGAAATGCAGCCGCATACTGAAATGCAAGCCACCACAGAAATGCAGCCGCATACAGAAATGCAGCCGCACACTGAGATGCAAACCAGTACACAAATGCAGCCGCACACTGAAATGCAGCCGCACACTGAAATGCAGCCACACACGGAAATGCAGCCGCACACAGAAATGCAGACTGAGACAGTCATGAAATCTGTGACGGAAATGCAGCCGCAGACGGTCATGAAGCCTGTTACAGTTCAAAAGCAGGTGACAACGATGCAGCCACAAACAATTACGCAGCCTGTTGGTAATGTTGTTGTTGGCAGATCCGGTCCTACCCTGCGCGGCATGGCACCGGCCGGCATTGGCGGCGGTGTCGTCGTCGGTAACGGTCTTGGCGGCGGTGTAGTCGGCGGCGGCCTTGGTGGCGGTGTCGT
>CAYQNQ010000025.1:0-19174 GCA_964418815.1 uncultured Hellea sp. | reverse complement strand
GCTAACAAGTATCCGATTATTTCCATCGAAGACGGAATGGATGAAGATGACTGGGATGGCTGGTCTAGCCTGACAAGCCGTATCGGTGATCGTTGCCAACTTGTCGGTGATGATTTGTTTGTGACTAACCCCAAGCGTCTGGCCAAAGGTATAGAGACCGCTGCCGCCAACTCAATTTTAGTCAAAGTCAATCAAATCGGAAGTTTAAGTGAAACACTTGATGCTGTTGATCTGGCTCACCGGGCCGGCTTTACAGCCGTGATGAGCCACCGCTCAGGCGAAACAGCGGACACAACTATTGCGGACCTTGCTGTCGCAACGAATTGCGGGCAGATTAAAACGGGATCACTGGCTCGCTCTGATCGTCTGGCGAAGTATAATCAGCTTCTGCGCATTGAAGAGCAGCTTGGAGAAATGGCTCATTATGCCGGCCGGAGTGTATTGCCTTAAACATTGCGAGGGGCTCCGATTGCCTGATAAATCACGCCTGTTAAAACAATGGCTCCGCCAATCAATGTCGTCATAGCTGGAACTTCATTGGCATAAAGCCAGACCCAAATAGGACTGAGAACAATTTCGATCAGGGCCAAAATTGAGACCTGGGCGGACGGGACGTATTTCGCCCCTGTCATCACACATAAAGTACCGAGCCCGACCTGTATCACACCCAAACTTAAACAAAGAACGAGATCTTTGGTCGTCAGGGTGTAGCTATCTATAAAAGGGATCATCAAGGGCAAAAGGAGAAATCCGGTTAACGCGCATAAAAGGATGACATTGGCCTGGGGAATGGTCCTCATGGTGACAATAGTGGCGGCATAGAATATGGCCATAATGACAGCTAGACCCATGCCGAAAAGTCCCTCACCATTGAGACTTGTTCCGAAAATTACAGCGACGCCAAACAGAGCTATGACCATAGCAATAAGGGTCTGACGACTAATGGACTCCTTGATGAACATCCAGGCGAGGACAGCGGCAATAAGCGGAGTCAGCGAAATAATGAATATGGCGTTGGCTACCTTGGTATATTGAAAAGCCATCACCAGAAAAGTGCCGGATAAGGCCATGAATAGCGCTGCCATTCCTCCGCGAAGGGTTAGGTTTGCAAATTCCTGTTTGATTGATAGCTTCCGTGTCGCAAAGAAAACCACCGAGAAAAACACGGCCATTCCGATTGCTCTATAAAACACAATTTGCGGGCCCGTCGCGGCGTCTTTAGCGCGATCCGCCAAGCCCAAAAGAGAGAGCAGGGCACCGCCTAAAATGACCAGAAAGACTGCCTGTCCATAACCTGGTTTTGAAAAGAGTGATTTTAACAAATCATCTATCCCCATAAGAAAGGCCCCGAAGGGCCAAACATTTATCCGAGCTTATGGTCTTTATATTCTTCCTTGAGTTTGCGTTTCAGGACCTTTCCGGTTGCGCCGAGGGGCAGGGCTTCTTTAAAAACGATCTCGTCCGGGAGCCACCATTTGGCGCATTTATCCGTGATGCATTTTTTAATCTCATCCTTATCAGGATCACAGCCTTCCACGGGTTGTACAATAAGGAAGGGACGTTCCTGCCATTTTTCATGACGCAGGCCGATACAGGCAGCCATAGCGACTTCCGGGTGGTCCATAGCGGCGTTTTCTACTTCGATAGAACTGACCCATTCGCCGCCAGACTTGATAACGTCTTTGGAGCGGTCTGTAATCTCTAGATAGCCTTCAGGGTGGAGCGCGCCTACATCGCCGGTTTTAAACCAGCCATCATTAGTAAAGGCATCGGCGCCATCACCTTTGAAATAGCCTGAAGCGACCCAAGGGCCGCGCACGTGAAGGTGGCCTGATGTTTTGCCGTCTTCAGGAAGTAAATTCCCTTCATCGTCAACGATACGCATTTCGACACCAAAAATTCGCCGCCCCGCAAACAGCTTAAACTTGACAGTATCGTCATATTCAGCATCGAGCATGGACGGGAGTGGAGAATAGGTGGTACCCAGCGGGCTAGTTTCGGTCATGCCCCAGCCTTGTTGCATGGGTATACCAAGATCTTGCTCATAAGCCCGCAGCAGACTTTCTGGCAGTGCAGAGCCCCCTACAAGCGCTTTTTGAACGGTGGGTATTTCCTGTCCATTTTGTTTCAGATGGTTGTAAATTCCAAGCCAGACTGTTGGAACGCCTGCCATAAGCGTAACTTTTTCCTGATTAATCATCTTGGTCAGATTGGCCCCGTCAAGTCCCGGACCAGGCATGACCAGTTTCGCACCTACCATGGCCGCCGAATAGACAAGCCCCCATGCGCTGACGTGAAACATTGGCACAACGGCCAAAATATTACTGGCCGATCCGGATCCAATAACATCCGGAAAACAACCAGCCATAGAATGAAGGATTGTTGATCTGTGGGAATAGAGAACGCCTTTTGGATTTCCGGTTGTTCCCGATGTGTAGCAGAGCGTACAGGCCGTGTTTTCGTCAAAGCGCGGCCATTCAATGTCATCATCACCTGTGGCGATAAAACTTTCATAGCACTCGACCGGGGCCTTATAATCCGGCATGGATCCATGATCGCACAAAGAAACCCATTTTTTAACCGTAGGACAATGTTGGTGAATACCTTCAACGATAGGACCGAAAGTGGTGTCAAAGAAAAGCATAGTATCTTCGGCGTGGTTGACCATCCAGATAATCTGTTGCGGATCCAACCGAGGGTTAATCGTATGCACGATCGCGCCAATGCTGGATACGGCATAATAAATTTCGATATGTCGATAATTGTTCCATGCAATCGTGGCGACTCGGTCACCTTTTTTGATGCCAGCATTTAATAGAGCATTTGCCAGCTTTCGGGCTCGTGCCGCGCAGTCGCCCCAGCTATAGCGGTGCTCCGTCATATCAGTGTTGAGCGTATAAATTTCTCGGTTTTTATGTACCTTTGCCGCATGTTCGAGCAGGTCACTGATCATCAGCTCCTGCTTCATCATTAAGCCTTCCATTTCATCCTCCTGGGGCGTCCGCCAATTATTCTTTGAAAACGTCTTCCCAAACTTTCCTACCGCGGTCAATATGGCTCTGCTCACATTAGAAAGTAATTCAGTATGACATTCGCGATTTCATATGATGACATCGAGATGGCCGCGAAAAGGCTGCATGGGAAAACCCGCTCTACGCCTCTTATAAAATCCGAAGTCATTGATTCAATGACAGGACTTGACGTCTGGTTCAAACCGGAATGCGCGCAAAAGGTCGGCGCTTTTAAATATCGCGGCGCCTATAACCGTCTTAGCGCCATGAGCCGCGAAGAAAGAGTCAAAGGTGTCGTGGCCTACTCTTCCGGAAATCACGCTCAGGGAGTCTCCAGAGCGGCCAAAGAGCTCAAAATGTCAGCTATAATCGTTATGCCGACAGACGCGCCGCGCATAAAGGTTGAAGGTGTATTGCGCGACGGGGCAGAAATCGTTTTCTATGATCGACTGACCGAAAGCCGGGAGGACATTGCGGATAAAATATCGGAGCGTGACGGCCGTGTCATTGTCCCGTCTTTTGACGATCCCTATATCATTGCGGGTCAAGGAACCACCGGCATTGAGATCGCCCATGAGGCCAAAGAAAGAGGGATTGTTCTGGAGGCTGTCATAATGCCTATGGGAGGCGGCGGACTCTGTGCAGGCACAGGGATGGCCGTGAAATCATTAAGCCCAAACACCCAAATTTTTGGGGCGGAACCTGCTGAATATAATGATCACCAACTGTCTATCAAAGCCGGAAAACGTATTGCCTATAAAGATCCGGGCTCGACGATTTGTGACGCTATTATGACCCCGATACCCGGAGAGCTTACTTTTCCGATCAATAAGAAAAATGTTTCAGATGTTTACACGGTTACGGATCAGGAATGTTTGCTCGCCATGGCTATCGCAAAGCGCGAACTTGATTTGACGGTAGAGCCCGGCGGAGTTGTTGGATTGGCAGCTGTTCTTAAAGGAAGTTTGGCGCAGAGTTCGATAAAGTCAATCTGCGTTGTTCTGTCAGGGGGGAATGTGGACCCGGAACTGATGCAACACGCAGAATTTCTTCTGGGTCCCTAAAAGGCTCCATTTGTTAGATCTTGTTGGATCTGGTTAGGGGCTGAGTTGTTATTCAGTCGGGCGCGGTATACTTGCATATTTTCCATAACGCGCTGAATGTAATTTCTGGTTTCAGAAAATGGCACACTTTCAATCCAGTCTATGGGATCAATTTCGCCGGTTCTGGGATCCCCGTAAGTTTTAATCCACTGCCGCGCTCTATGAGCACCGGCATTATAAGCAGCAGCGGACAGTATATAAGACCCATCAAATTGTTTGAGCAGATCATTTAAATGCAGCGCGCCAAGTTTTGCGGAATAATCTACGTCTGATGTCAACCTGCTGCGGCTGTAGGGAATTCGGTGCTTTCGGGCCGTTGCTGCTGCCGTTGAGTTAATCATCTGCATCATGCCATAGGCTCGGGCGGAGCTGACAGCTGTGTTGTTAAATTCACTTTCCTGCCTGGCAATGGCGAGCACGAAGGGCTTATCAAACTTGTCAGGCAGGTTCAAAATTGATTTGGGCATGGGATATCCGGATTCCGTGAGCATAGACTGGAAACGCGACGCCTGTTTAGCCGCCCTAACCGACGGGCGCATATATCCATACTGTTTGGAGAAACGCGATAAGTAAGATAAATCATCCAAGTCTTCCACGACATCGTCCAGATGAAATGAAAACTGGGTCAAAAGCCTTTCCTCGCCCGTCTCGGCGAGAAGCGTCATTGCTTTGATCCGGCGGTCATTGGATAGGTCTGATAATTCCAATGGCAGCATGGGCTCTGCCGGTAAAGAGATTTGCGATCCGCCCGGTGAAAGTTTTTCGCTCGCCAGAAACCCGTAATAGGTATTTGAGAATCGCGCTGCATCTGCGTAATGTTTTTGGGCTTCGAAGCTGCTTTGAGCCTCGTGGGCTCTACCGAGCCAGTAGCTACCTCTGGAGATTGACACTGGTGTCGTAACCCCGTCGCGTAAAGTTTTAAAATGCTGCGCCGCCAGGGAAGGCTTGTTTAGCTTTGTGAGCGCGAGCCATCCGCCTAAAAATTCGGCTTCGGCAAAAGCAGCGCCTCGGCTCATTCCATGATTTCGTGTCAGGCGATAAGCATCACTATATTTACCTTCTTCTATGGCCCAATACGCCATTATTTTGCGCTCGCGCCAAAGGCGTTCTTTGCCTTTCTCTGTCGCTGCAGGTTCAATAATGTTATGAAATGTTTCTAAGGCGTAGTCTTTGCTGCGTTTCTGTCGGCGCCATTTACCTCTGGCATAAAGAAAACCCGGATCATTACTATGTGAGCTCGGAATTCGTCTGATCGCGGTTTGAATCCCGGAACTATTTCTGAGCAGCCTCATACGGGCATCAGTCGCTGCCCGGTCGCCCTTGGGCATCAAGGATAGGAGACCTTGCACTTTTGAAAAATGCGAGGAACCCTCCCATACAAGATAGTCAGCCCGTGCAGCGTGGTCCTCCGGGGTGAGGCGATCCTTATGTTTGCGATAGACGGTTTTTTGGCGCGTTCGCGTGAGCTTGGCCTCTCGCCAACCGTGTTTTAACCAGCGATCGCCATTGGTTGTATCTCCGAGACTGTAATAAGCGTCTGCCAAAACAATCCGCCCTTCACCCGATACGGGGTCACGGCCTGCAAACCAGGAAATCGTGTTTGCGCCGGATTGCGGACGTTCGAATAGCTTGTATTCCGCTTTGGCCTGTATGGTGCTCATACGGGGCCAATCGGTAAGATTATTGATAACATAGCTGAGGTCGCTAAAACTCATATTGGAGTCGCGTGTGGCTTGCAGCCAATACAGAATGTCCTTAGCTATCGGATCTTTTACCTTGTCACGATAAGATTTGAAGGTACTCCATCGACGCCGGTCAGACGCTGACAGGGCCGATTTGAAATTACGGGCGTCATTTGAATCGAGCAGGCTGGAAAGCTTTGGCGGAGGTGGTTTGATCCGAGGTGTCGGAACATCCGCCCAAGCATTGCCCAAGGTCAGACATAATGCTGACAAGATGACAAATATTATTCGTCCGAATTTGAAGTTCATCAAAGTCCCACGCGACTAAATGAAATTATTAGAAATGGACTTGCACGCATATATTAAAAACCGTTAAACGCACGCAAATCAAATGCCGAAGCAACTAGGATAGAATGCATTTTAAAGGCGAAAGAGCAATATGATAAAAGGATCAATTACAGCTTTGGTGACACCTTTTCATGATGGAAAGGTGGATGAGACCGCTTTTCAGGCGTTTATTGAGTGGCAAATCGAACAAGGCACTCATGGTCTGGTTCCGTGCGGGACTACGGGCGAGTCACCAACACTAAGCGATAATGAGCATAAACGGGTAATCGCGCTGTGCGTCGAAGCCGCCGCCGGACGTGTTCCGGTAATTGCCGGGGCTGGGTCCAACGAGACGCGGGTCGCCATAGAATATTCCAAACATGCCAAGGAACTGGGCGCGGATGCGGCGCTGGTTGTCACGCCTTATTACAACAAACCCAGCCAAGAAGGTATTTACCAGCACTTTAAAGCGATTAGCGACACAGTCGATATTCCTATCGTCGTTTATAATGTTCCGAGCCGTTCCGTTACGGATATTACCAACGCTACCATGGGCAGGTTAGCAACGCTGCCGACCGTGATCGGCTGTAAAGACGCGACCGGTGATATTTCCCGGGTCACAACGCTCAAAGACATGTGCGGTGAAGACTTTATTCAGCTATCCGGAGACGATCCGACCACCCTCGGTCACGCCTTACACGGCGGAAAAGGCGCTATCTCCGTGGGATCGAATATTGCGCCGGCCGAATATGCAGCATTTCATAATGCCTGTATGGCAAGAGATTTCGAAACAGCCCTCAATATTCATGACAAACTGGATCGGCTGCACAAGGATGTCTTTCTAGATCCCAGCCCCGCGCCTACCAAATACGGAATGGCGTTACTTGGAAAAATGACAGCAGATGTCAGATTGCCGATCACACCGTGCAGACCGGAAACCGAAAAAGCCATCGAAGCAGCTATGCAGCGCGCCGGAGTTTCGTGGTAAAACGATGCAATGGCCAAGAAAAAGGACAATTCTCAAAGCAAGGTAATCGCAGAAAACCGCCGCGCGCGGTATGATTTTGCTATTGAAGAAACCTTTGAAGCCGGAATTCAACTCGTTGGTACAGAAGTTAAGGCCTTACGGGAGGGCCGCGCCAATATTGCGGAAAGTTATGCTTCAGTTGAAGGCAATGAAGTTTATCTCATAAATGCCAATATCCCCATTTACGCGCCGGCAAGTCAGTTCAATCATGAACCCAAACGGCCCAGAAAACTTCTTCTAAAGCGACGCGAGATTAACAAGTTTATTGGCGAAACCCAGCGAAAGGGCCGGACAATTGTTCCGCTGAAAATGTATTTTACCAAAAAAGGATTGGTAAAGCTGCTTGTTGGGATAGGCGTTGGAAAAAGGAACATCGACAAGAGGGACTCAGAGAAAAAGAGAGACTGGCAAAAACAAAAAGCCCGACTCATGCGGGAAAAAGGCTAACGTTCCACAAAGCTCCGGATATCGGCAAAAACATCAAAAAACATTTTTTCGGTCAGCCTTTTGGTGTTGGTGTTATAACGAGAGCAATGATAACTTGAGTAAAGCCTGATATCATTTTGAATATTATAAACTTTATGATGTCCAAATGGGAGATCCTTGAGTTTATAGCCAAGCGCTCGAACCGTATTGTCATGAGAGATTTTACCCAATGTCAGGATGGCTTTTAGCGACGGCAAGGACGCGATTTGATCCGTCAGAAAAGGCCTGCAATTTGCGGCCTCTGATCCTACCGGTTTGTTTTGGGGCGGCAAGCATCTCACAGCATTTGTAATCAAAGCGCCTTTAAGCGTCAGTCCATCATCAATTTCGGCGCCATATTCGCCCTCAGAAAATCCATAGTTTTCTATAGCAGAATAAAGAAGATCTCCTGCCCAGTCGCCTGTGAAAGGGCGGCCAGTGCGATTGGCGCCGTGCATGCCGGGCGCGAGGCCTACAATAAGTAGGTCCGGATTGGGATCGCCAAAACTTGGAACGGGCGCATTGAAATAATCAGGATGGGACTCCCGCAGGCCGAGAAGAAAACTTCTCAGCCTTGGGCATTTATCACAATCTCTATGAGGTTCTTGGAACACGAAACGCCTAGTCTTTTGATTTTTGATTGTTAGAAACAGCTTATGGGAAATATTTATATTGCGCTCGGGGCAAATTTGTCCAACCCAAAAGAAACTTTTGTAGAGGGCATAGCAGCCCTTGAGGATAGAGGCGTGACAGTTACGAAACTGTCCGGCTTATGGAAAAGTCCGTCATGGCCGCCGGGGAAGGGACATCCCGATTATATAAATGCTGCCGCAGAGGTGGAATTTCAGGGTTCTGCCACTGATCTCTTATCCATACTTATGGACGTAGAGAAGGCATTTGGCCGAAAAAGAAGCGTCAAAAATGCGCCAAGAATTCTCGATTTGGATATCATTGATTTCGGCAGCGAAGTTATTTCCAGCGGCAATCTCACTCTACCGCACCCGCGAATGTATGACCGCGGCTTCGTTTTATTTCCGCTCGATCAAATCACAGACTTGTGGCGAGATCCGGTCTCGGGAAAGGATCTGAATTACTTCATTCAGCGGCTGAGTCTCAAAAATGTTGAGCAAATAGACTATATTGGACCCCTTAAAATTTAATACCGGCTAGACATCTTCCAGCGATTGGATAATTTCCAGCCGTGGAAAACTTTACACCCATATCGGCCACTATCGGAGGTATCCTGATTGGTTTGTCCGCCGTATTGTTAATGGCCGGGGCGGGACGAATAGCTGGAATTAGCGGTATACTAGGAGGTCTGTCCAATGATCGCGAAGGATTAACTTGGCGATTTCCCTTTTTGGCGGGTTTAATTTTAGTGCCATTTCTCATGGTTTTAGCGAACCCTGAATACGGCTATGCTCTGTTCAAAACGGAAAAATGGGTGTTGTTGGCCGCGGGAATTTTGGTCGGTATCGGCACACAAATGGGAAATGGCTGCACAAGCGGTCACGGAGTTTGCGGAAATGCGCGGCTTTCTGAGCGGTCAATTACTGCAACATTGATATTCCTGACTGTCGGCATGGCGACTGTGTTTGTGTCCAGATATCTGGGGCTTTATTGGTGAAACGAGCCATAATCAGTTTTGTCGCGGGCGGCTTATTTGGCGCGGGGTTAGTTGTTTCGCAAATGACCAATCCCGCCAAAATAATCGCGTTTTTGGATATCTTTGGCGCCTGGGATCCAAGTCTGGCGTTCGTCATGGCTGGTGCAATATTAGTGACATTTTTTGGATATCGTTATGTCCTTGGAAAAAGTCGCCCCTTGTTTGATCAGGCTTTTCATTTGCCAGACTTAAAAACAATAGACGGTAAGCTGGTTAGCGGCGCAGCCCTGTTTGGAATGGGGTGGGGGCTATCCGGACTTTGTCCGGGACCGGCTATTTCGCTATCTACATTTGGCGGCGTAAATGTCTTATATTTTCTAACCGGTCTAATCATCTCGATAGCCGGATATCGAATATTTTTGTCAAAATCGGTTTAAGTAACCAAAACATCCATATTATTCGCAAGGTGATTGCAAAATGATTGTCTTACAGCACATCTTAAAGCATAAACCAGTCCAAATAATGGAAGCGTGAGGACCGCATGACCGGAAAAGTTTACAATAGTGCCCATGACGCTTTGGACGGCCTGACATTTGACGGAATGTCGGTCATGTCAGGCGGGTTTGGTCTTTGCGGAATTCCAGAAAACCTGATCGCCGCGCTCAGGGATAGTAAAGCCAAAAATCTAACAGCCATATCCAATAATGCCGGCGTTGACGGGTTTGGACTGGGTCTGCTTTTAGAAACCCGGCAGATCAGTAAAATGGTTAGCTCTTATGTGGGCGAGAACAAGGAGTTTGAACGCCAGTATTTGGCCGGCGAACTCGATCTTGAATTTAATCCGCAGGGGACTTTGGCTGAGAGAATTCGGGCCGGCGGCGCTGGTATCCCAGGGTTTTATACCAAAACCGGTGTGGGAACTGTGATTGCTGAAGGTAAGCCTCATCAGGAATTTGACGGAGAAACCTATATTATGGAAACCGGCCTTAAGGCTGATTTATCAATAGTGAAAGCCTGGCGCGGCGACACAGAGGGGAACTTGGTGTTTAAAGCCACGGCCAAAAACTTTAACCCTATGATGGCCATGGCAGGAAAAGTGACCGTCGCCGAAGTGGAGGAAATTGTAGCCCCTGGAGGCCTTGATCCGAATTTTATTCATACGCCGGGTATTTTCGTGCAGCGCATTATTGAAGCCAAATGCGAAAAGCGTATTGAACAGCTTACAACTCGGGAAAGGAGCGCTTAGATGGCTTGGAGCAGAGACCAGATGGCCGCCCGCGCGGCCCAAGAACTTGAAGACGGCTTTTACGTCAATCTTGGCATTGGCATCCCAACATTAGTTGCCAATCATATTCCGGACGGCATGGATGTAACCTTGCAGAGCGAAAACGGTATGCTCGGAATGGGACCGTTTCCTTATCCTGGCGACGAAGACCCGGACCTCATCAACGCTGGCAAACAAACCATAACAACGCTGCCTAAGTCAGCTTTTTTCGACAGTGCGACCAGCTTTGCCATGATCCGCGGTGGGCATATCGATCTGTCTATTCTTGGGGCCATGGAAGTGGCTGAAAATGGCGATATCGCCAATTGGATGATCCCTGGGAAAATGGTCAAAGGCATGGGCGGGGCTATGGACCTTGTGGCAGGCGTCAAGCGCTGCATCGCATTATTCGATCACACGAATAAGCGCGGAGAGCCAAAATTTCTCAAAGCCTGCACTCTGCCGCTGACCGGCCAAAACTGTATTGATATGGTCATCACAGACCTCGGCGTATTTGAACGAGAAGGCGAGCAGCGCCGCTTCCGTCTCAAGGAACTTGCTCCGAATGTCACTGCTGATGAAATCAAGGCCAAAACCGAAGCCGACATCGTTTATACCTAAAAACTTCATACCGTTTGTATGATTGCTGTAAATCCTGTTGACTGTTTGTTTTAAAAAGAACAAAATAAGAACATTATGCGTTCTAAACAGACATATTTGGCAATACAAACCTATGGTACGATCCATATAGGTGACGATATCAAGTTGAAAAAAGGCCGTATTCATGAAGTTACGGGAGACGCTCGCGCTTCCTTTGCAGGCGTTGTCGCCAAGAAAATATCAGCCTCAGTGATATGGATTGGACGGAAGAAAACCATCCGTTCTATTCACCCCACAGCCTTGGAAAAGTTCATGAATCCGGGACAAATCATTACTGTGACATGCCTTTCTCGTAAGGAGGTTTTGTGGGCTTCAGAGCAAGCTTTAAAATCTCAAGGCGCAAATCTGGTCATTTCCGAAATGGAGCTTGGCCCCAATTTAACAGAGAGTAGGCGTTTGCAGTTGGCAGCAGAACAAGGCGTAAGTACGGGGCTTGTTTTGATCAGCCGGAATGCCCAGACATCAAGCGCACAAACACGGTGGGATTGTTATCCGATTTTGAAAAACCCAGCTGATAATATGCCTCAATGGCACTGGTTGCTTACAAAAAACAAAGCAGGGTCAACTGGATCCTGGCAGGTGAAATGGAAGGGAAATTCCCATGCGCCGGATTATGTGCGTCTGGTTACCACGACTGCCGCTTGATCGGCTGGCCCGTCAAGGTGATCCGCGTTTGGAAGGTCCGTTTGCCATTGTCTCCGATATTAAGAATGCTTTTCGGCTGACACATCTCAGTCCTGGAGCCGTAGAAAGTGGACTTCACGCTGGAATGAGTGTCCCGGATGCTCGCGCCATAGAACCGGGCCTTTTGACGGAAAAAGGGGACCCAATTCGGGAAGGGCTTCTATTGAAATCGCTAAGACGCTGGGCCGGTTCACTTTCGCCCTGGGTGACATCAATTCCGCCGGATATGCTTATATTGGATATAAGCGGATGCGCCCACCTGTTTACCGGGGAACATCGCATGGCTGTTCATACGGTCAGCCGCTTGTCGGATATGAAAATTTCATCCCGGATAGCCATTGCTGATACGAAAGGCGGGGCGCAGGCTTTGGCGAAATTTCATGTAGACACCATATCTGTTTCCGAAGCCGGCACTATTCGGAGCTCTCTTAAAACCCTGCCTTTAGCGGCTTTGAATATATCGCAGGACATAGAACATGATTTGCGGCGTACCGGGATAAAACTTATCGGGCAGCTTTATAATCATAAATCTTCGGAACTGGCCCGTCGGTTCGGTTTGGAGTTGCCTCAGACATTATCAAAGGCTCTTGGGCATACGCCTGATCCGGTTTGCCCAAAGGATCCGGAAGCTGTGTTTGCGGCGCGGATGAACTTGCCGACGCCCATTGGACTGAGGAAGGATGTAGATGCAGTTTTTGACCGTCTATGCCACTCCGTATGTCTGCGATTGAAAAAGAGTCAAAAGGGCGCCAGGTTTTTCAACCTGACCATTCGCTGTGTTGATAGTGGGGACCATGTTTTAACAGCAGGATTTGCAACCCCTTCCCATGACACAGAGGCAGTCAAGCGTCAGTTCGATCAGCCCTTAAACAAGCTCAAGATAGACTTTGGGGCGGACTGGTTTCGGCTGGAAGCCCGAACCGTTGAACCGATACATGTTTCCCAGAGACAATTATTGGGCGCAGATGCGACAGAAAAAGACGATATCTCGTCTTTGATTTCCACATTAGGCAATAGGCTGGGCTTTGATAAAATCCGGCGGTTCATTCCGCAAGACAGCTATCTGCCGGAATTTGAATACACATCAGTCGAAGCTATTGAAACAGGGCCGGTTCTTGAATGGCCGGCAGCGCAACGGGAGCGCCCTTTACGGTTCTTTCCGCCCGAACCCGTCAAAATGCTTATAAACGGCCGTCCGCCCAAAGTTTTTGAGTGGAAGAAAGATGTCTTCACGACCTTGCATGCGGGAGGGCCGGAGAGACTGTTTCCAGAATGGTGGCGCGATCAGGCCGGGTTTATAAGGGATTATTGGCGGGTTTGTACAGAAAACGGGCCTCGATTATGGCTGCTAAACTATCCTAATGTTGAACCGGCAAACTGGTATGTAGCAGGGCAGTTTGTCTAATGGCTTATGCCGAGCTGAATATCACGAGTAATTTCACCTTTTTAACCGGGGCCTCGCACGCACGGGAATATGCCGAGCGCGCAAAAGAGCTAGGATTGAGCGCGTTTGCCATTACGGATGTGAATACACTTTCAGGTATTGTCCGAGGACATGCTGCGGCGAAAGAATTTGGAATAAGATATATTGTCGGCGTCTGTTTATCCTTGCAGGATGGTCCGGATATTCTGGCCTTTCCTACGGACCGGGCGGCCTATGGACGGCTTTGCCGTCTTTTGACACTTGGAAAGCGGCGAACAGTCAAAGGAGCTTGTGAGCTTTACCTTGAGGATGTGTTAGACTGGGGTGAGGGTAATATCCTCATCATATCCGGTGATGACAATGTGAATATGGCTGCAAAGGCTCTTAAGCATAAATTCTGCGGCTCTGTTTATTTAGGTATGGCGCCGCAATATGATGGATATGATTGTCGGCACTTTGAAGAACGAGTCGGGCAGGCAAAAAGCCTGGCTATACCGCTTGTGAGTTTGGGACATGTCATTATGCACAGTGCCGGCCGCAAGCCGCTCGCAGATATACTTTCTTGTATGCGGGAGAAATGCACCATTGATAAATTGGGCCGCTTGGCACTGCCCAATACTGAGCGGCGTTTGAAATCCGGTTTTGAAATACGCCGTATATTCAAAAATTACCCTGAAGCCATCAGCAATACACTTAAGATAATGGAGCTATGCCGGTTTTCCCTAGACGAGCTTCGCTATGAATATCCGAATGAAATTACGAATGGCATGGACCCCAATGAGCGGCTCCGGCTTTTAGCCGAAAAAGGGTTGAAATGGCGATATCCCGATGGTGTACCGTTGAATGTGCAGGCCTTGGTCCAAAAGGAATTGAGGCTGATTTCCAAACTGGATTACGCGCGATATTTTCTAACGGTCCATGATGTGGTCAGGTTTGCCCGTTCGAAAAACATTTTATGTCAGGGGCGCGGGTCCGCCGCTAATTCTGTCATATGTTATGCACTCGGTATAACGGAGGCGTCTCCCGAAACTATTTCAATGGTGTTTGAAAGATTTGTCTCGGAAGTTCGCGATGAACCCCCGGATATTGATGTCGACTTCGAGCATGAGCGCCGGGAAGAGGTCATTCAGCATATTTACGAAAAATATGGCCGTCACCGCGCCGGGATTTGTTCGACGGTTGTTCATTTTCGCACACGCGCCGCCATCCGGGAAGTCGGCAAGGCCATGGGTTTATCTCTGGATTCGGTGGCGGCTTTGTCCAGTATGATTTGGGGTTGGTCGAGCAAAGGCATACCGGAAGATCAGGTCAAGAGCGCCGGCCTGGACATTTCTGATCCGCGTTTGCGCCAGACATTGAGTCTGACCCAGCAATTAATTGGTTTTCCGCGGCATTTATCACAACATGTAGGCGGGTTTGTTATCACCCGAGACCGGCTGGATGAATTATGTCCTGTTGAGAATGCAGCCATGGAAGAACGGACCATTATCGAATGGGACAAGAACGACATCGACATCATTGGAATGCTGAAAATCGATGTGCTGTCTCTGGGTATGCTGACCTGCATTCGCAAAGCATTTGAAATGCTCAGGGACTGGAAACGCCTTGATTATACGATTGCCACACTCCCACAGGATGATCCTCAGGTTTATGATATGCTGTGCATTGCGGATACAGTCGGGGTTTTTCAGGTCGAAAGCCGGGCCCAGATGAGTTTTCTACCACGAATGCGCCCCCGAACCTTTTATGACCTTGTTATCGAAGTGGCCATCATCCGGCCAGGACCTATACAGGGGGATATGGTTCACCCCTATATCAAACGGCGGAATGGGGAAGAACCTGTTGTTTTTCCATCAAAGGATCTGGAACCTGTTCTGGGAAAAACATTGGGGGTCCCGCTCTTTCAAGAACAGGCCATGCAGATTGCCGTTGTGGCAGCCGGGTTTAGCGCTTCTGAAGCCGACCAGCTGCGCCGGTCTTTGGGAACTTTCCAAGGTAACGGTGATGTATATAAATTTCGCGAGCGTTTCATCAGCGGATGTTTGAAAAACGGGTATGATCAGGTGTTTGCCGAAGCTGTATTCCGTCAATTGGAAGGGTTTTCCGGCTATGGATTTCCCGAGAGCCATGCCGCGAGTTTTGCAGTTCTTGTTTACGCTTCGTCCTGGATTAAATGCCATCATCCCGAGATATTTTGTTGTGCCTTGCTCAATTCACAGCCTCTTGGCTTTTATGCGCCTGCGCAGATTGTCAGCGATGCCCGCGAACATGGCGTAACTGTTCTGCCAATCTGTGTAGAGCACTCTTATTGGGACAATGCTTTGGAAGTTGTCAGTGACGGAAGTCTGGGCGTTCGGCTCGGGTTTCGCCAAATCAAAGGCTTCAAAGAAGAAGACGGGTTGTGGCTCTCTGCTGCCCGGGGAAACGGTTATCGTTCTGTGGATGCTATCTGGCGCCGGGCCGGGCTTAATCGCCGCGCTTTAAGCCGATTAGCCGGAGCCGATGCTTTCGCTGCATTTGATCTGGACCGCCGCGAAGCCCTATGGGCCGTCAAAGGGCTTGGCGCAGAAAAACCTTTACCCCTTTTTGAAAAACAAGGGGAAGGCCTTCCAGATATCCGGCCTCTTCTCCCGGCTCTAACAGCCAAAGAAAATGTCTATGAAGACTATGTGGCGACGCGCCTGACATTGCGCGAACATCCGACAAGGCTTCTGGAGACAGAAATCGGACCGACAATGCCCGCACAAAACCAACGGGATATTGAGGACGGTTCCAAGGTTACAATTTGCGGTCTTGTCATTACCCGGCAGCGCCCAGGCACAGCCAGCGGCGTCATTTTCGTCACGCTAGAAGATGCTACGGGAACCTGTAACGTGATTGTATGGCCAAGTACGTTCCAGAATTATCGCAAGATTGTTATGACAGGCCGGTTGCTGCGGATCCGGGGTCAGTTACAGCGCGAAGGAATTGTCACCCATATCATTGCTGATCACATAGAGGATTTGTCATATTTACTGGATAGTCTGGGGGACCCGGAAGGCTTTGGGCTCTATATTGATCCCGTTGAGGGCAACGTTGATCAATCCAAAAACTCCATTTATCGCAGACGTCTATCGCGTTCTAATCAGGACAAACGACCGCCGGCTCAAACACGGGGAACAATTAATGGATATTATACGGCCAGTGCCGGGGCCCGTCATCCGCGAGAGCAATCTAAGAAACTATTTCCAAGCCGGGATTTTCATTAAACAATCTATACATTGAATAAACTTTACGCCTCTGGCAGAGACCTCGTATGAATTTGTGGGAACGCATTATGACGGCCGCCGCACGCCTGTTCGGTCCGCCGCCAAAAATCGATACGGACGGCCAGCCCGGACGTATTGAGCCTGCCGGGGTAACAGCGGCCCTTATTGCGCTCGGGGCCAAGATGGCAAAATCCGATGGTCAAGTTACCTCTGATGAGGTTGAGGCTTTCAAACGGGTTTTTCAGGCAACGCCGGAAAACGACCGGGAAATTGGCCGCTTCTTTGACCTCGCGCGCCAAACCACGCTTGGATACAAAAAATACGCGCAGATAATCGCTCGAAAATATCGCGCCCAACCAGCCGCTCTCGAAGATGTCATGGACGGCCTGTTTCATATTGCCTTGGCGGACGGGGTTGTGACCGATGACGAAATGGAATTTCTGAAATCCACCGCGGAAATATTTGGCTTCTCCAAACGGGTATTCGAACGCATCAGAATAGCCCATATGGGCCGCGCCGCAGATGACCCCTATCTGATATTGGGTGTGGATGAAGATATATCCGATACTGACCTTAAAAAGGCCTATCGGCGCATGGCGGCAGCCAATCATCCGGACCGGCTCATGGCGCGAGGTCTGCCAAGAGAACTTATTGGACTGGCCAATCACAAAATGGCCATGGTCAATAAAGCCTATGCCGAAATTAAAACGCAGCGTGACCTTAGATAATCAGTCAAATGACAGCGCCGTCATTGCCATATTGAATTCATCTTCAAACTTTGATAGCGGCTGCGCGTATATCCACATTCAGTAGAGCTGCTACGGCCATGACAAAACCAGCCTTGGACGATCCATCGATACGGTCAACCGCCCAGCGAGATAAGATGATTGAGCGCCTTGACGGTGAGGTCTTTGATGTTGTCGTCATTGGCGGGGGAATCAACGGCGCTGTCTCGGCGGCGGCGGCGACCGGAAAAGGCGCGAAAGTGGCAATGCTTCAAGCCAGTGATTTTGCCTCAGGATCCAGTCAAGAATCATCAACACTGGCCTGGGGCGGCATAAAATATCTGGAGAATTACGAATTTAAACTGGTCTGGGATCTCTGTAAGTCCCGCAATGAACTTATGGATAATTTTCCATCGTCAATTGTCGAAACCCGTTTTGTCACAAAGATCGACAAAGGCTTTCGCAAGCCGGCTTTCATGATTTATCTCGGGACTTTGCTGTATTGGGCCATGGGAAAGTTTCGGACAAAAGCGCCGCAATATCTAACAAGACGCAAACTTCAAAAGCTGGAGCCAAATATCAGCCGCGAGAACTGGGGCGGAGCTTTCACCTATTCTGACAGTGTCTATTTAGACGGAGATGCGCGCTTCACCTTTAATTTCATTAAATCAGCCATGAAGCAGGGCGCAGTCGCGGTAAATTACATGCCCGCAATTGAAGTTAACCGGCAGGATGACGGTCTATGGCTTGTAACCGCAAAAGATAGTCTTTCCGGGAAGCAATACAGTTTAATTTCAAAAACCATTGTCAACACAGCGGGCGCCGCTGCAGACAAAATTGCTGAGATGGCGAATATTCGTCATGACCACAAACACATCCTCTCCAAAGGTGCCCATTTAATTGTGCCGCATATTACCGATGCGCGTCATGTTATTACTTCCTTTTCGAGTGATGGCCGTTTGTTCTTTGCTCTGCCTATGGCAGGCAACACTTGCGTTGGCACGACAGACGAAATTGTCAAAACCAGCAAGGTCGAAGTTAACGATGCCGATCGGGATTTTATCCTCGGTAATATCAACAAGACACTCGACCTGGCCAAGCCTATGACCAAGGATGATATCATCGCAGAACGCTGCGGCGTAAGGCCTCTTGTTGTTTCAGCAGACGCGGATATGAGCCTCGAAGGCCGAGACGCTTTTGATATTTCCCGCAAGCACGTGATAGATACAGCAGCAAGCCATAGTTTTGTGACCGTTTACGGCGGCAAACTTACAGACTGTATCAATACGGGCAACGAAGTTTGCGAAGAACTCGAAAAAGCGGGTGTCAAACTCGATGACGTAGGAGATGAGTGGTTCGGCGAGTCTTTAGCGCCGGAAAAAAACCGTCTTTTGAACAGGCAAAAAGAAATTGAAGACAAACTGGAAATTTCTCCAGAGCAAGCAAAAACCATGATTGAACGGTGGTGGAGATATTACGATATATCCGCCCACGACCTAATCGATCTCTTCCATCCCCAAAGCCGTTTTGTATATCCAGAGCACAACATCACCGATACAGAAGTGGAATTCATTCGAGAGACGGAAATGGCTTTAACGGACAGGGATATCCGCCGAAGACGAACAAATCTTGCAATGGCTGAGGGCTTGAAGGCAGTTTAAGCTGCTAAATCTTACGAGAAATAAATGTCCAGGCACTTGACCTTGGCGCGATTAATGCAGACATTAGAGATATGACTCAGACAAAGTCCATTACAGGCTCTTCCGGCGTATTTGGGACGCTGGCCCGCACTGTTTTTCTCGCTGTTGCCGCAATTGGTAGTATTTTTCTGCTTGTGACCAGCGCTGTTGTGGCGTTTTTCATTTTGGCAGGCTTGGTAATGCTAGGCCTCGCAGCGTTTGCATTCTTTTGGGCAAGAGCAAAGATTACCGGCAAGCCTTTCGGGCCCA
>CAYQNQ010000024.1:8073-20041 GCA_964418815.1 uncultured Hellea sp. | reverse complement strand
AGCGATAACATATCGCAGTCCCTCAAGACCGGCACCACAAGACCTTTATCTGTCCCTACGGCAACACTGATATCGTAGAAGTTTTTGTAGATGATATCCGTCCCGTCGATCTCAGCATTCACGGCTGGTACATCTTTGAGCGCCTGCACGCAGGCTTTGATGAAGAAACTCATAAAGCCGAGTTTGATACCGTGCTTTTTGATAAATGTTTCTTTGTAGCGGGAGCGCAAAGCCATGATTTCGCTCATATCCGCCTCGTTATAAGTCGTCAGCATAGCCGCCGTATTTTGCGCTTCTTTTAGGCGCCTGGCGATGGTTTGGCGAATGCGAGTCATCCGGACGCGATCTTCGCGGGGATGGTCGGCTCGTGGCGCACTAGGGGTCGGCGCAGGAGACGGGCTAGGTGCAGGGGCCGGCGCAGTTGGGGCAGGAGCTTTTGCTGTAGAAATCGCAGCTTCAGCGTCGGCTTTCAGAATACGGCCATCTTTGCCTGTGCCTTTGATTTTTGAAATGTCCAGACCATGTTCATCAATAATCCGCTGAGCGGCCGGCATGGCAATTGCCCCGCTGCTGCCGGATGCAGAAGGCGCCGGCGTGGCAGCCTCGGTTGATGTTTTCGAAGTATTTCCGCCGCTGGCTCCCGCTAAGAGAACGGCTATAGTTTCGCCAACTTTAGCCGTTTCGCCAACACCAATCAGAATTTTATCAAGAACACCGGACTCGGGCGCGACCAATTCCTGCGCTGCTTTATCTGTTTCAAGTTCGACAATAGGCTCATCTTTGGCCACGGCATCACCAGGCTTCTTCATCCAATTGGCAACCGTCACCTCTGAAACACTTTCGCCGACATTTGGCACGTCGATGTTTACAGCCTTGCCGCCAGATGCGCCATTGTTTGGCGCAGCCGCCGCCTTTGGAGTCGGCGCAGCTTTAACCGCAGACGCGCCTCCCGCAGAAAGCCGTGCAATCAAGGCTCCGACAGCCGCATTCTCGCCTTCGGCCACAACGATTTCTGACAAAACGCCATCTTCCGGCGCCACCAGTTCCTGAGCGGCCTTATCTGTTTCCAGCTCAACAATCGCCTCGTCCTTTTTGACCGCATCACCGACTTTTTTAAACCAGGTCGCAATGGTGACTTCGGAGACACTTTCGCCGACATTGGGGACTGTGATATCTGTCATGACAATTCTCTATTTTGCGAAGGCATCATTCAGGATAGCCTGCTGCTCTTTCTTATGTTTACTTGAAATACCCGTCGCCGTCGAGGCCGCTGCTGGTCGGCCTACATAGCGGGCGCGCGTATTTTTAGCCTTTATGCCTGTAAGAGTATCTTCAAGGAATGGATTGATAAACGCCCAAGCACCCATATTTTTGGGCTCTTCCTGGCACCAGACTATTTCTGCATTTTTAAACCGCTTAAGCTCGGTCCGCATCGCATCGTCAGGGTACGGATAAAACTGCTCTACTCGAAGCAAATAGACGTCATTGATTCCAAGTTTTTCCCGTTCGGCAAACAGATCGAAATAGACTTTACCAGAACAGACGAGGACTTTATTGATCTTGCTGTCAGACACCAGTTTGATTTTCGTGGTTTGCGGCTTGTACTGCGCGTCGTCCCAAAGCACACGGTGGAAGAACGTTCCCTCGCCCATTTCATCCAGCGTTGAGACACAAAGCGGATGCCTTAGCAGGCTCTTAGGGCTCATATTGACCAGGGGCTTGCGAACCTTGCGGTGGATTTGCCGCCGCAATGCGTGGAAATAATTCGAAGGCGTCGTAATATTTGTTACTTGTACATTATCTTCGGCGCACATCTGCAAATAACGCTCGAGCCGCGCTGAGGAATGCTCTGGTCCCTGTCCTTCATAGCCGTGCGGCAAAAGCATAACGAGGCCGGACATACGCAACCATTTCTGCTCGGCCGAACTGATGAACTGGTCAAACATAACCTGGGCTCCATTGGCGAAATCGCCAAACTGGGCTTCCCAAATAGTCAAAGCGTGCGGCGCGGCGCCTGAAAACCCATACTCAAATCCCAGCACGGCCTCTTCAGAAAGGTGCGAGTTCATGACCTGATAATACTCTTGGTCTTCAGACAGGTTGTTCAGGGGTGTATATTTGCTGCCATCTTCTTGATCGATAAAGCAGGATTGGCGCTGCGAAAACGTTCCGCGTTCACTATCTTGACCCGAAAGCCGAACCGGATGCCCTTCGAGGACAAGTGAGCCAAAGGCTAAATGTTCGGCCAGACCCCAATCGATCTTTGAGCCTTCCGCCATCTTGTCAGCGCGGGCTTTGATAATTCGCTTTAGGGTTCGGTGAATATTAAACCCGTCAGGGATTTTTGTGATCTTCTCACCAATATTTTTGAGGATATTGATATCGACATCAGTATCGCCGGAACGTTTGCCTTTTCCGTCGCGCTCAAGTCCCTGCCAGACACCCTGGAGCCAATCCGGTTCTTGAGTTTCGAAATCTTTGGCCAGATCAAATTCTTTGTCGAGAAATCCGTAAAAATCATCGACCCACTGCGTGTACTGGCCTTCAGAAATTGTGCCGTTGGCCTTTAATCTGTCAGCATAAATTCGAGCTACAGAGGGCATGGAATTGATGACTTTGTACATGATGGGCTGCGTGAAAGACGGATCGTCCCCTTCATTATGACCATAACGGCGATAACAGATGAGATCGAGCACCACGTCTTTTCCAAATTTTTGCCTGTATTCCGTGGCGACACGAGCCGCGTAAACCACCGCTTCGGGATCGTTACAGTTAACGTGAAACACTGGCGCTTCGACCATAAAAGCCACGTCGGAACAATACTGACCCGTTGCATATTCATCTGGTGTCGTTGTAAATCCGATCTGGTTATTGACGACCACATGAAGTGTGCCGCCCGTACGGTAACCAACCAATTGCGACATCTGGAAACTTTCCATGACAACGCCCTGCCCGGCAAAAGCGCTATCCCCGTGCAATATAACAGCCATCACCTGTTCAGGATTATGGCTTCGATAGGTTCCAGATGCCATTTGCTGTTTGGCGCGGGTTTTACCCATAACCACAGGCGCAACAACTTCGAGATGGGAGGGGTTTGGCGCAAGCGATAAGTGCACGCTGTTTCCGTCAAATTCCCGGTCGTCAGAAACCCCGAGGTGATATTTTACATCGCCGGATCCATAGTCCTCTCCGCCCTCTGCCACTCCCCCTAAAAACTCAAAGAATATGGCTGAATAAGGTTTTTGCATGACCGCCGCCATGACATTGAGACGGCCTCTGTGAGGCATACCAAAATTAATGTCCTTCAAACCCAATTGACCGCCGCGTTTGATGATTTGCTCAAGGGCCGGCAACAGGCTTTCAGCTCCGTCTATGCCGAAGCGCTTTGTGCCCGGATAGCGTTTATGGATGAGCTGCTCAAAACACTCGCCTTCAATGATTTTCTTGAGGATGGAAATCCGGCCTTCCGGCGTGAATGAAATTTCCTTGTCCGGGCCTTCTATGCGCTGCTGAATCCAGCTTTTCTCCTCCGGATTGGACACATGCATGAACTGAACGCCAAATGTCGAGCAATAGGTTCGTTCCATGATTTCGATGATCTGGCGAAGGCTAGCCGTTTCCATACCCATGACGCCGTCAATGAAGATAGGGCGGTCCAGATCAGCGTCGGTAAAACCGTAACTCTTATATTCCAGTTCCGGATGGCGTTTCTTTTCTTTCAGCTCGAGCGGATCAAGATTGGCAATTCTGTGCCCCCGAACACGATAGGCTCGGATTAGCATCAGCGCGCGCAATGAGTCTTTGGTGGCGCGGCGTATATCTTCTTCTGACGCGCCGGCCATTTGTCCTTTGATTTTAGCTTCAACCTTTGGCTCTTCAGGCCAGTCCATAGTTAGGGCAGAGGTCAGCTCGCCATTGGCATCCGCTGGCCAGTCTGGCCGCTTCCAGCTCGGACCTTCAGCATTTTTGACCGCATTGCCCGGATCTTCACCGAGAGATCGGAAATAATCCTGCCAGCTGGTATCCACACTTGATGGATTTTTCACATATTTAGCCAGCATTTGCTCGAGATAAGCGGCATTGCCGCCATCCAGAAACAAGGTGTCTAACAAGGCTTGATTTTGCTCTGTACGGGATTTCTCAGACATTTGTCTTCCTTTTGCCCCCGGTCTCCGATTACGCCTTCAGCAAATCCATCATAGTTATACCGAGCTTGGCTGGGCTATCTGAAACGCGAATACCGGCTTTTTCCATAGCGGCGATTTTATCTTCTGCGCCGCCCTTACCGCCGGAAACGATGGCACCCGCATGGCCCATAGTCCGGCCTGGAGGCGCCGTCCGGCCCGCGATAAAGCCAACTGTCGGTTTCTTGATACCCTTTTTGGCCATGTGCGTAATATACTCGGCTGCCTCTTCTTCGGCAGATCCTCCGATTTCGCCGATCATGATAATCTGGTGTGTGTCATCATCATGTAAGAACATGTCGAGGCAATCGATGAAATTTGTGCCATTGATCGGATCGCCGCCAATACCAATTGCAGTCGATTGACCCAGCCCAACCTGAGTTGTCTGAAACACAGCCTCATAAGTGAGCGTACCAGAGCGCGAAACCACGCCGCAGGTTCCGTTTTTGAATATTTTACCAGGCATAATGCCGATTTTGCATTCTCCCGGCGTCAAAACACCTGGACAGTTCGGACCGACCAATCGTGATTTAGAACCTTGCAAAGCGCGCTTTACAGGGATCATATCGCGCACGGGAATGCCCTCCGTAATGGCGATGATTAATTCCATCTCGGCATCTATGGCCTCAAGGATAGAGTCAGCGGCAAAACGCGGCGGAACATAAACAACAGAGGCCGTTGCGCCCGTCGCATGTTTGGCTTCGTGGACCGTGTTATAGTTGGGTAGCCCCAAATGGGTGGAGCCGCCTTTACCCGGCGTGACGCCAGCGACCATTTTCGTGCCATAAGCAATAGCCTGCTCTGTATGGAACGTCCCGGTTTTGCCGGTCATACCCTGTGTGATGACTTTTGTGTCTTTATTGACAAGTACTGACATTCTGTTTTCCTAGTTGAGATTTTCGTCTGATGAGTTGATTTCGGTAAGAATTTCTTCGACGGGAGTTTCTTCAGTTTGAATTTCTTCAATCTGAAAATCTTCGACTTGAACTTCTTCTTGAGTTTCTTTGGTGATTTCGGTTTCCAAAATATATTCGTCTGCCAAAATTGTTTCTTCATGAACATTTTGGACGACAGTGCTTTCGGACAGACTGTCTTCTGTTTCTTCAATTTCGGTTTTAACCGCCGTAAGCTGCAAGCCGTAAAAATTTGAGGCAATATGGTCTGGGCCGTCTTTTAAAAAGGCCGAAGCGGTAATCTTTGAAATTGGCCGAATTTCTTCAACGGTTCGCCACTGCCCAACCGATTTCCGCCCCTCTACAGCAACGGTGGAAAATGCAGTATCAACCACTTTGCCATCGATGAGAGTTTCGAATCCGGCTGGAAACTCCCAGCTATCCCGCGCGAAGTCACTGACCATACAAACATGGGAGGTAATCCCGAAACTGCCTTCATAAGTATAACGCGTCAAATATATCTGCCGCTTATCCGCCCATTTTGTGAAATGAGCCGAGTGCGTAATGGCTTCGCCCAGCATACCGGAAACCGTGCCGTAATATGAATGGAGCGAGTCGTCGATATCAGAATTAACCTGAATCCAAATGCGCTTTTTGTCCAAATCCGGTGTAGCGGCTGTTGCCACGGCGTCATTGATACAGCTGGCCTCGAACTCTTCTACGATTCCAGCCTGTGCTGAATGGAAAAAAGAAAATCCAGCGATCGATATGAGAACTGCTCTAATCAAGACTAGCTTTCAACCGCAGCAACGATTTTCTGGGCGGCATCGTCCAGATCGTCCGCGGCAATCACATTGAGTCCGCTTTCATTGATAATCTGTTTGCCTTTTTCGACATTGGTGCCTTCGAGCCGCACAACTAGCGGAACTTCAAGTCCTACATCTTTAACCGCCTGTACGACACCATTAGCAATAACGTCGCATTTCATAATGCCTCCGAAAATATTGACCAATATGCCTTCGACATTTGGGTCGGACGTAATAATCTTAAAGGCCGCCGTAACTTTTTCCGTTGTTGCGCCGCCGCCCACATCCAGAAAATTGGCTGGCTCTTTGCCGTATAGCTTGATGATATCCATGGTCGACATAGCCAGACCCGCACCGTTGACCATACAGCCAATATTGCCGTCTAGGGCCACATAAGAGAGATCATATTTGCCGGCTTCGATTTCTTTGGCATCTTCTTCCGTTTCGTCTCTAAGTTCTTCGACGTCCGGATGACGAAAAAGTGCATTATTATCGAAACTGATTTTAGCATCCAGACAATGCAGGCGCTGGTCCTCGGTCACGATGAGCGGATTAATTTCCAGCATGCTCATGTCTTTGGACAAGAAGCCATTATAGAGGGTTCGCCCAAGCTTATTGGCTTGCTTGGCCAGATCACCCGTCAAATTTAGAGCGCGCGCTAAAGTCCGGCCATGGTGAGGCATGAAACCTGTCGCCGGATCCACATCAAAGTTTATGACTTTTTCGGGTGTGTCATGCGCAACTTGCTCGATATCCATGCCGCCTTCGGTTGATGCGATGAAGGATACCCGTGACGTTTCGCGATTAATAATAATTGAAAGATAAAATTCTTTTTCAATGTCAGAACCATCTTCGATGTAAAGACGATTGACCTGTTTGCCGCCCGGCCCCGTTTGCGCAGTGACCAGATGAGCTCCCAGCATTTGCTTTGAATTCTCAACAACTTCATCGATCGACCAAGCCAGACGGACACCGCCTTTTTCGCCGGCACTATCCTCGATAAACTGGCCTTTGCCTCGCCCGCCTGCATGGATTTGCGATTTTACGACCCAAAGCGGCCCGCCGAGTTCCTCGGCAGCAGCCTTCGCTTCGCTGGCGTCAAAAATAGCGATTCCTTTTGAGACAGGCGCGCCAATTTCTTTAAGGACAGCTTTGCCCTGATATTCATGTATATTCATGGAAACTTTCCGTCGGTTTGTGATGTTCTGATGAACAGAATCCTCAGTCGTGAATGCTTGGCCGCTGTATAGTGTCGACGGCGAAAAACCGCAACTGCTAAACCCTCAAAAATATGCACACGTAAATTTGAACACTCAGCAAGTATTCATCTGGCTTATGAGATTGTTTTTATCGGTATCCGTGTTACTCTATCACCCAAAAAGGGAAGTTCATGACGTTCAAATCAATTGCGACACTGGCTGTTTCTTCTATGGCTTTAGCGTTGACTGCCTGCGGCGGTGGCGGCGGCGGTGCAAATACCCCAGTCGGTCAGGTTTTAGGCGGAAGCGGAGGATCTGGCAGTCCGGATTGGGTTCAAGGTCAGTTCGAACCATCTGCGACGTTCAAGAGTCGATGTGAAGTGCCGCGCTCCGGAACCGACGATCGTTCCGGTTCTCTATTGCATGAGAAGCACTGGCTTCGATCCTGGTCTGACGAAACCTATCTCTGGTATAACGAAATCACAGATGTCGATCCGGCCAATTCGGACTATCCGACGCCCATTGACTATTTTGATATATTAAGAACAACCGCGACCACCGCATCGGGCGCGCCTCGGGACAAGTTTCATTTTACGCGCAATACGGAAGAATATCAGGAGCTTGTTAATAGCGGAGCGTCTGCAGGATATGGGGCCAGGTTTGCTCTTCTGGATTCGACGCCACCTGATCGCGAAGCGCTCATAGCCTTGGTTGAAGCCGGATCTCCCGCAGCGACAGCCGGTTTTGTAAGGGGGACAGAAATACTCGAAGTTGACGGTACAGCTATAGCTGATGGTGACGCGGCAGTGCTCAATGCCGGTCTGTTTCCGGCAGATGTGGGCGAGAGCCATAGTTTCCTCGTTCGGCTTCCCGGAAATACAAACACGCAAACAATAACCGTGACCTCCGATACTGTTGAACGACAGCCGGTTCACACGATGGCGACCGAAACACTCCCTAATGGGGACAGAGTCGGATATATGCTGTTCAATACATTCGGCACCCGATCCGCCGAAGAAGCATTGTTTAACGGGTTTCGGAGTTTTCAAACTCAAGGCATCGACCACTTAGTCCTGGACCTGCGTTACAATGGCGGTGGGTTTTTAGATATCTCCGCTGAGCTTGGCTATATGATTGCCGGGTCAAACACGACCAACCGAACATATGAGACACTGGTTTTCAATGATAAACACCCGACCTTTAATCCGGTTACCGGTGAACGAATTGAACCCGCACCGTTTTATAGCACTGCGCAGGGGTTTTCCGTGAATTCAGGAACACCGTTGCCGACGGTCAATCTGGATACTGTGTATATTTTGTCCTCACCCGGAACTTGCTCAGCCAGCGAATCGCTCATTAACGGGCTCGAAGGCATAGACGTCAACGTTGTACTGATTGGTACGACCACTTGCGGCAAGCCTTATGGATTTTACGCAACAGATAATTGCGGCACCACATTTTTTACCATTCAATTCCGCGGCGAAAATGACAAAGGATTTGGAGATTACGCGGATGGTTTCTCGCCTTTTGAAGGTGCGACCACCACCGGCGAGCCTATTGACGGCTGTATTCTCTCTGACGATTTCAACAATGAACTTGGAAATACAAGCGAGGCTTTATACGGCGCGGCTCTCAACCATATTCAAACGGGGACCTGCCCTGTTACAACGGCGTCCGCCGATCAACCGCCATCCTTCAAGACTTTTGAGCCAATCGGTGATTTCGCGTCTGGAGATTTGCGGGCGGACCCGCGGCTTCAGGACCAATGGGAGCTTGAAAACAGCCGTATCTTGAACCGGCCCGAATAATGCGGGCCATTTTAGCGGTTGTTCCTTTATTATTGGCGAGCGGCTGTATGAGCACTGACTATTCCAAATCTATACCGGCTGTTTTGGTCGATGACGGCACTGATTACCGGCCGGTCATTCGTGACGTTGTTTCAAAAAGTTTGAACGGGCGTAGAATTACGCTGACCCGGAATGTCTTGATGACTGATAGCAGGCTTCTTTTGGAACCGAAGGCGGAAGCCCTGGATCCTTTTGGAAATCCAATGAGCGGTCGGATCCTCGGAAAACTTGACGACTTTTCATTGAAAACAATAAATGGAACTTGTGTGCTCCTTCACGAAAATACCGGGGAATTCTATCCGCTTGAAGGCGTCAACTGCCGTCCGCTCTAACCTACTCCAAATATGACATGCCAAAGTCTGCGCCCAGGCATCATTGCGATAATGCCCGGAATGAGTAGTGCTCCGAAAAACAAACCTTTGACCGCCTTTTCATGCTTTTTGATGTCGCCCTTACGCACATAGTGAAAAAGCTCCCAGATCGCATAAAATGTAAGCGGGATAAAGAGATGTATCGGACTCCAATATTTACCATTCAGACCGGTAATAAAAAGGGCGGTAATCGCAGTGATCGCCATGAACGCCACGAATATCTTACCTATAATCTTATGACTCGGCGTTCCCTTTTTTCGAAGAAACATGGCAATTCCCAATCCCAACGCCGTAAAAGCGCAGATCGTGTGAATTATGATCGCCGGCCCGCCAGCAATGAGAATATCAAGACGCATAACAAATCTCCTTATGACTTGATAAAAACACAACCTCGCGGGATTAAAAGTCGATCTTCGTAAAACGAACATCTTGATACGTGAAATTCATGGCTCTACAATTCACGTAGCGCGAGTGGAGACCTAATTGTCCGATAAATACCGGAAATTTGCCCTGTCAGGTATCGGGATCAGCATTATTGCCGGCTTCATTCTGGCGGTTTTGGGACCCTATCAGACTGGGCAATTTCCACTTTACTTTCGTCTCATCTACTGGACGGGTCTTTGTTTTGTCGGCGCGCTTGGGGCGAGTATATTTCTACCTTTGGCCAATAAATTCGGAAAATCCCCAAATGTAATCGCCACGGCTTTTGGCCAATCCTTTACTGCTACGCTGGCCGTTTTCGTGTGTCTTGTCGCGCTCGACTATTTCAGATCCGATGCGATTAACATTCCAAGGCTTCTTATTTTATTTGGTCTAATTTGGATTATCAGCATTGTTATCGCTTCGATTGCGCATTTGGCTGAAAACGCGGGCCAATCGGCTCAGAAGCCTGAAAAAAGACCCGCCATATTCGAGCGGTTAAAACCCGAACTCCGGCAAGGTGAAATTCACGCTCTTATGGCCGAAGATCATTATGTCCGGGTGATTACCTCAAAAGGCGAAGACCTGATTTTGATGCGGCTGTCAGATGCGGTAAAAGAATTGGGCGCCATCAAAGGTCTACCTGTTCACCGGTCATGGTGGATCGCGGAAGCCGGCGTTAAAACTGTTAAAAAATCAGACGGAAAAATCAGCATAGAACTCCATGGCGGGCAGACAGCTCCTGTCAGCCGGAGTAATTCAAAAGCTGTTAAGGAAGCCGGTTGGGTTTAATAACCCTAGCTGCGCGTTTGGCCGTAAGCCCAACAATCCACCTCGCCAAAAGGCGGCAGGTGCGGGACATGATACAATTTGTTTGACCCAATAGCTTCGGCCGTTTTGATGGAGGCAATATTCTCCTGCGCAATCACATGAATGACGCGTTCCCAGCCTAGCTCATCAAATGCGTAATCCACGCAGGCCGCAGCGGCTTCTTTGGCAAATCCCTTGCGCGTGTGGGCGGGGTGGACTGCCCAGCCGATTTCAGGTTCAGGCCATCCGTCCGGAAACCAATGACCAATCCGCCCTATAAATTTGCCTGAAGACTTTTCTATTGCCGAGTAAAAACTATAGCCATGGATCTGCTGATGCCCGATCATGAGCGACATGGTCCGCCAGCTTTCTGCCCGGCCCATGGTCTTACCGCCGATAAACCGCACGGTTTCCGCGTCGGACATCATTTCCGTCCAACTATCCAGATCTTTCTCAATATCAATATGGCGCAGTATGAGCCGCTCGGTTTCCATTATGACAGACATCAGGCCCCCTATTTGACAATACGCAGGAATGGCGGCTTTGAATCCGCCGAAGAGACCTCAGGAATATAGGGTTCACTGTCAAGCGTTTCGATGTCTTCGTAAATGTCGCGAACCCGAGGCTGATAGTTTTTGCGGCCAAATCCCTTTTTGGGTTTGAGTTTTTTTTGCTGCGCCGAAATTTTATTGTTTGCGGTTTTTTTCTCGTCTTTAGCCTTTTTTTTGAGAGCGGCGACCACTTTTTTTTGAGCAAAAGACAATGCATCTGCAGGTCGTCCCTTTTCAGGGTCGTGAAATGCCGACCCAAATTTATCCAGCCGTTCCCCGACGGACTCGGTAAACTCTTCTTCCCAATCGGTGAGCTTTCCGGTTTCAGATAACTTTTGAGCCAGACGTCCAATTTTTCGCTGCGCATTACGCGCCGCCCGTTCTTTGGTCTTGGCCCATTTATCTAGCTGTTTGTTTAATGCAGCGTCACGGGCTAGTTGCTCCGCCTGCCATTGCTGTTTGTCATAATCATCCACAAACGGAACATAACAAGAACATATTCAATCGTCAACTACGCCCATATATAGTTCGAGCAAGGCTTCTTGTTCAGCGCGCTCGTGGGCTTCAATTTTGCGCAAGGAGATAACCCGCCGCAGGGTCTTGGTATCAAAGCCAAATGTTTTGGCTTCGGCGTAAACCTCACGAATATCGGCAGCCAGCTCTGCCTTTTCCGCTTCGAGCCGCTCTATGCGCGCTATGGTTTGTTTTAGTTTTTCGCGGGTCGCCTGACCCAGGCTTTCGGGAGATTCCATTGTTGAACCTTAATATGTGTGAGTTTCCTCTTCATAAAAACCGCTGACCTTTTTCTCAATGAGCTTATCAATGTTCGGGGAAGGATTGTTGTGGATGGAATTGTCCTCTATGACGGATGAAGGAGACAAATATGC
>CAYQNQ010000024.1:0-7973 GCA_964418815.1 uncultured Hellea sp. | reverse complement strand
AGCTTGAAAAAGGTATGAGCGCGCTTGATGTCATCGAGAACGTCGTAATTTTCCTAGAGGACGATCCCAAATTCAATGCTGGCAAAGGCGCGGTTTTTAATGCTGAAGGCGAGAATGAGCTTGATGCGTCCATTATGGATGGCCGCGATCGCAATGCCGGTAGCGTGGCCGGCGTGAAAAACATCAAAAACCCGATCCGGGCCGCCCGGGCGGTCATGGAAAATTCCCGGCATGTTATGCTTCAAGGTAAGGGCGCGCAGACTTTTGCCGTGGAGCAAAATCTGGAAATTGTTTCGCCGGACCATTTTTTCACCCAGCGCCGATACGACCAAATGAAGAAAAAACTGGAACAACAGCAGGGCACATACCGCCCTTTTCATGGGGAACCTCAGACTCGATTTGGCACTGTCGGCGTTGTTGTCAAAGACAATTGCGGAAACCTTGCAGCGGGAACATCGACGGGCGGACTAACCGCCAAAAAATGGGGCCGCGTCGGAGACACGCCCATCATCGGAGCCGGAACCTACGCAGATAACCGGTTTTGCGCCGTTTCGGCCACCGGAACCGGCGAGTATTTCATTCGGGCCACCATTGCCCGGGATATCTGTGCGAGGCGCGAATATCTCGGCGAAACTATTCAGGCCGCTTCAGATCATCTTATCCATACGACGCTGGCAGGTATGAACGGCGACGGCGGTGTTATCGCCATGGACGAGAATGGAAAATATGCATTTAGTTTTAATACGCCAGGCATGTACCGAGGCGCCGTTAGCGGCTCCGAGCTTATCGTTGAAATTTACGGAGACGAATAAATGCGCTGGATAAAACGATTAGGGCTGCTGGCCCTTTTGATTTTAACGCTCGTCCTATCATATGTTTTCGGTTTTGTTGTACCTGGGACTGACGCCCGTATGAATGCCGTTGCGCCGCATCAATCTTATAAAGTTGATGCCGGCACTCAGCAGTTTCATGACACACTTGTCATAGCAGACCTTCATGGCGATGCCTTGCTGTGGCGGCGCAATCCTGAAGTCCGGCAAGATCGCGGCCATATTGACCTGCCGCGGCTCAGAGAGGGCGGCGTAGATATTCAGATATTCAGTTCAGTCACCAAGTCGCCGCGCGGGCTGAATTTCGCCGGAAACTCGGCCGATGCGCCCGATGATATAACTACATTGGCCATGGCGCAGCTCTGGCCGGTCCGTACCTGGCAATCTATTTATGAGCGGGCCGCATTTCAGGCGCACCGCCTGCAAAAAATCGAAAAAAACAAATCCAATAAATTGGTAATTGCTCGCACTAAAGCTGATCTCGACCAACCGGAAGGCACGTTAATCGCTATCCTCGCCACAGAAGGCTCTCATCCTTTGGAAGGCAAGATCGAAAACATCCAGCGCCTTTATGATGAAGGCTACCGGATGATGGGGCTACAGCATTTCTTTGACAACAGGCTCGGCGGCTCGCTCCACGGCGAGGTCAAAGGCGGACTGACTCCGTTTGGCCGCGAAGCGCTGCAGAAAATGCGCGACATGAAAATTATCATTGATGTTGCCCATTCATCAGAAGCGGTTGTCCGTGATGTGCTTGCAGCGTCCGATGAGCCGATCATAATTTCTCATGGCGGTGTCCGCAGCACGTGCGCATCTACGAAAAAACGCAATTTGCCCGACGATTTGTTGATTCAGATCGCCAAGAATGGCGGTCTTTTGGGCGTGGGATATTTCAACGGTGCCATATGCGATATTTCCCCATCAGGTATTGCAGGCTCGATCATCGCAGCCATCAATCTCATGGGTGAGGACGCCGTCGCCTTGGGTTCGGACTTTGACGGCAGTGTTAAAACAACTCTGGACACATCCGAATTGGCCGCCATTACCAAGGCCCTTAAGGATCGCGGCGTCAAAGAAACAACCATCCGTAAGGTCATGGGCGAAAATGCTGCGCAGTTTTTAAAAGAGAATATGCCGGGATGATTTAGAGAACCGCGCCTTGAAGCTGACTCTCAAGCGCTTCCTTGCGCTCTTTAATTTGCGGCATGGCGGGATAGAGCTCATGGGCTTCCCGGTAGATTTCCAGAGCCTCATCCATACGGCCAAGACTTTCCATGATATTGCCCATGGACCAAAGCGCGTAAAAATGCCTGGGCTCCAGAATAAGAGCCTGCGTCAGCTCGACAACTGCGCGGTTATAATCATTTTCTTCATAGGCCAGTCGCCCTGACCGAGACCAGCCTTCCGCGTAATCCGGCATGATATCCGTGACATGGTCATACATGCGGCGAGCCAGTTTTTGGTCGCCGGACTTTCCGGCCGCAGTTCCGCGCCTTAGCAGCAGGTCCACACTGGCAGAACCAGAGTCCAGCCAAACGGCCCATATTTCCTCCGCAACCAGATTCCCGGCAACGGCCTCGTCTTCAGCCTTTAGCTTGACAAACAGATCTTTGAGGCGCGCCTCTTTTTCGGCTTTGGGAGGTAGATGGGAATAGTCCGGGCGTTCTTTCGCCTTTTCCTCATCTTCGTCCTCTGACTGCTGGTCTTCTATGATAAATTCGGGAATTTCGATCTCTGGAATTTCGTCAACATCCTGCGCAAGCACAGGGACGCTCAATCCAAGAGTCAAAATTATAGCGAGAACAGCTTTTTTCATACGTTTAAATACACTGACGCCCCCAACCAAATTTGGCAAGAGGCGGCATACAGCAGTTCAGTAAAGACTGCGTGAACGAATTTAAATTAGCCTTGACGGGCCTTGAAACGCGGATCCGTCTTATTAATGACATAAAGACGTCCTTTACGACGTACAACCTGACAGTCGCGGTGACGTTTCTTAAGAGATTTTAAAGAGCTACGGACTTTCATGGTGCTCTCGCTTTGCTGCTAGTTTCAAGAAAGGCGCCTCTTATGGGCATGATTCCCAAAAGTCAATGCAAAATCAGCCGTTTGCTGTGCTCACCGCTTTACGGATTCTCATAGAGGTTTTATTGTATATTATGGTTCGTTTTTCTGTTTTTTATCTTAGCCTCGCCGCCCTTATCGGTGCGGGATCCTGCGCCACACAGACAGGCGAAGCCCAGGCAGCCTCCGCTGACCCTCAGCAAGTCGCGCAGCCTCAATTACGTCCAGCCAGCACAGCGGCGCATTCTGAACCTGCGCCTGTATCTGCGCCAACACCCTCAGTGGCCACTGCTGCTCCTCTTACGCGCGCGCAAAAATTCAAGAACTGGAAAAGAGATTTTACCAATCGGGCTGTAGCCAGAGGATATGACGCGGCGCTAGTTCAGCGCCTGATAGGTCCGGCTAAAATCAATGAAAAGGCGCTGGATCGGGACAAAAAACAACCGGAATTCACAAAGCCTATCTGGTCTTATGTGGACGGTGCAGCTTCTGCTGACCGTTTGAATAAAGGCCGAAGCAAACTCGAATCTACATCAACCACTTACAACGCAATCGAAAACAAATACCGCGTTAGCCGGCATTATCTGACAGCTATTTGGGGCCTGGAAAGCGCTTACGGAGCCATCCAGGGCAATCACAATATTGTCGATTCCTTTGCCACTTTCGCCCATGATGGCCGCCGCATGAAATTTGGCGAGCAACAGCTCTTTGCGGTCCTGGATCTCATCTCGCGGGGTGATCTGCGGATCGACCAGCTCAAAGGCAGCTGGGCCGGTGCCATAGGCATGCCCCAGTTTATCCCGACAACCATGCGCGATTATGCCGTGGATTTTGACAATAACGCCAATATTGACCTACGCGGTTCTAAAGCCGACGCACTTGGGTCAGCTGCCCATTATCTGTCGCGCCATGGCTGGCGTTGGGGTGAACCCGCCATGGCTGAAGTCGCTCTACCCAAAAGTTTTGACTATACTCTGGCAGAGGGCGCCAAAAAATCCGTCAATGACTGGACGGTATTGGGTGTTCGCCCGGCCAATGGCTCCCGCTGGTCCAATGAGGCGGGCTTTCTGGAAGGTAAATTGATCGTGCCCGCTGGTCACAAAGGCCCAAAATTCCTGACCTTTAAAAACTTTGACGTCATTAAAAAATATAACAACTCAACCAGCTACGCCATGGGCATCACAGTCCTGGCAGAGAGCCTGCGCGGACAGCCGGCCATCACAACACCCTGGCCCCGCGGCGATAAACAGATTTCCTTTACCCAGAAAAAGCAGCTTCAATCCCGGCTAACACAGCTCGGATATGACACCAAAGGCGTCGACGGTCAGATCGGCCCCAATTCAAGGCGGGCTATTAGAGCCTGGCAAAAAGCCAATGGCCTCATCGCTGATGGTTATGTGGATGTCGCGATGTGGAACCGGATTATGGCGCGGTAAACAAGCTACGCGATTTTAAGTAATCTTAAGATTTACGCTGAGATAGTCAGCGCAATGATTCGTTTACAGATATACCTACCGTGCCCAATACCATGCAGTGATCAGGAACGATCATGAATGAAATGTGGATGATAATCGCCGCCTTCATGGTTTTTTTCATGCAGGCTGGATTTTTGCTGATTGAAGCAGGCGCTGTACGCGAGAAAAACTCCGTTAATGTTGCACAAAAGAACGTGACAGACCTGATTGTTTGTGTCGTTTGCTATTCTTTGGTCGGTTTTGGGATAATGTACGGTACATCGGTATACGGTGTCGTTGGTACTGGCGGTGTTAAAGAGGCTCTGGAATCTACGGGCGATTGGCCGGTGCTTCTAATATTTAATCTCGCTTTTTGTTCGGTCGTCGCAACAATCGTTTCCGGTGCTGTCGCGGAACGCATTCGTATTACCACCTATATTTTCTCCACGATGATGGTCGCAATGTTAGTCTATCCGGTGTTTGGTCACTGGGTATGGGGCAACCAAATCATTACCTCAAACTTAGCCTTCTTAGCCAATATGGGATTTGTGGATCATGCAGGCGGCGTTGCTATTCACGCCCTTGGCGGTTTCCTTGCTTTGATGGGAATTGCGTTTTTGGGACCAAGAATCGGACGCTTTGATGAAAACAAGAATGTGTTGCCAATCGAAGGCTCCTCTCATGTTCTGGCGTTAATGGGCGCCTTGATTTTGTTCATTACCTGGATTCCGTTCAATACAGGCTCTCTTGAACCGGGCTCGCGGGTCTTTGCTGACGTTGCGCTTGCAACAATCATTGCAGGGGCTACTGGCGGGCTAGGCGCCATGTTCTTGGGGTACAAACTAGATGGAAAAATCTTTCACCCGATGGCGAGCTTTAACGGCATATTGGGCGGGCTTGTCGCTATCACGGCTGGCGTGACCTATCTTGGTCCCCTCGGAGCCGCCATAATCGGATTAATAGGAGGCCTTACAGCTCTGACGGGGCAACATATCTTGTTGCATGTCTTTAAACTGGATGATCCGGTCGGGGCCGTATCTGTTCACGGTTTTGCTGGTGTCGTTGGTGCAATCCTCTTCCCTCTTTTTTCTATTTCAGCCCTACCAGCTGGTTCCGTGATGCAGCAAGTTGGCGTCCAAGCTTTCGGTGTTTTAGCCTGTATTGGATGGGCAGCAATTATGGGCACATTGGTATTCTCAATTCCAAAAGTTTTGGGCGTCTTGCGGGTTACTGAAGCGCAGGAACATTTAGGACTGAATTTCGGCGAGCATGTTGCCGGGGTTAGCCAGACCGATATGGAGATCGGCCATCAGGCATCCCTTAAGGCCAAATCTGATAACAATAATGCGGTAACGTCAAATGCAGGCCAAGCAAGATCTGAGATCGGTTTGGCCCTTCAGCAATTGGCGGCAGATAACAGGGTCGCCAATTCTGAGCTGGATGGTATGCGCGACCGCTTAAAAAATGCCTGTAACAGCATGGGCGACGGCATGATTATCTTTGACGAAAACACCAATGTCATTCTCATTAATTCCGCATTTAAAGCAATCCTTGCGCCTTTGGGAATGGAAATCGCGGTTGGAATGTCTCGGCATGAGGTCACAGCCAACTTTCTTTCAAACGGAGTGTTTCGCGAAGTTAGCGCTGATATTGAGAGCGATGTCACTGAGTATTTGGAAGAAAACCCGTTTGACACTGCTAGCGAAGTAGAATTGCAAACAAGCAATGGGCGCAAATATATTCGCAGATCCAACCCTATAAAAAATGGGGGTCAAATCGTTATTCTGACCGATGTCACGGATATCCAAGACGCGCGGGTCAAGGCTGAGTCCGCAGAAAAGGCCAAATCCGAATTTTTGGCCAATATGAGCCACGAAATCAGAACACCTATGAACGGCATTATAGGTATGGCTGAGCTCGTCTCCAAAACGACTGATCTTGATGATCGGCAATCGCATTTCATAGACACAATCTCTCGGTCCGGTCACGCTTTGCTTCAGATCATCAATGACATTCTAGATTATTCCAAAATAGAGGCCGGCAAAGTAAAGCTGGCGCCCCTTCCTTTTGACTTACGTGATGCCATAGAAGATGTCTCAGCGTTGCTCGCAACGACAGCTGCCGAAAAAGGCATTGAATTACTGCTAAGATTTGAGCCGAGCCTGCCGCGCAAAGTCATTGGTGACGCCGGCCGCATTCGGCAAGTCATGACCAATATTGTTGGCAATGCTATCAAATTTACACAAGAGGGCCATGTCTGGATAAATATCTCCGGCAATGTCGAAGATGAAAAAGCCCGGATAAATTTCAGCATTGAAGATACCGGCGTAGGTATCCCAGAAAATCAGCTCGGCAGTATTTTTGAAAAATTCCAGCAAGTCGACGGGTCCAATACCCGCAAATTCGAAGGCACAGGGCTTGGCCTTTCGATTTCTTCAAATCTCGTTAAACTCATGGGCGGAGAAATAAAGGTCGCGAGCCAGGTCAATAGAGGCACGACATTCAATTTTGATCTCGAATTGCCGGTCCATGCTGACCAAGGAGAACTCAAAAAAGCGCCAGCACCGATCCGCGGATCCAAAATCCTAGTTGTGGATGACAATGCCGTAAATCGCAATATTCTGATGGAACAGGTCAAACACTGGGGTTGCCGTGGCTTGGCCGTTGATAGCGCGCAGCAGGCATTCGCCGCGCTTGAGGCCGGGAAGCAACAAAACCTTGTCTTTGATTTGATAATTGCCGATTACCACATGCCCGAAATTAACGGTGAAGAAATGACCCGGCGGATAAAAGCCCGGGCCGATTTCAAGAATATTCCAATCATCATGCTAACCTCTGTCGGAGATGATGACCTGAGGGACCGCATGACCGAAGAATTGGTTGGAAGCTTTTTGGTAAAACCCGCTAGAGCCTCCCAAATTCTCGATGCCGTAACAGAGGCCATATACAAAAGGCCAATCATGCAAGCGCCCAAAAACACCGTGGCCAAACCTGTAAAAGCTGCAACGACGAGCACTAGCAATTCTTTGTCTAAAGCCGAACCTAAGGGTTATGATATTCTCGTCGCTGAAGATAATGAAACCAACCAGATCTACATAAGTTATGTTTTAAAAGAACTCGGCGTCACGTTTAAAATTGCAGAAAGCGGACGCATTGCCTTCGACTATTGGCGGGCAAATAGACCCAAAGCGATTCTCATGGATGTTTCGATGCCAGAACTCAACGGTTACGAAACCTCCCGGTTGATCAGAAAAACCGAACGCGAAGAAGGCCTCGACCACACACCAATAATAGCCGTGACCGCCCACGCTTTGTCAGGGGATAGGGAAAAATGCATAGAGGCCGGCATGAATGATTACGTATCCAAACCTATCTCAATTGGCGTCATCGAGGCAAAACTAACGAAGTTCGGATGCATGCGCCGAAGAGAATCAGACAAAAAGTCGTCCTAAGTTCTTACGCCCTTACTCCCAGCCCCGATCAGTCATCAGATAGGTCGCAAAACTCGCGAGCCAGTGAGAGCCGGAATAGTGCTCATCAGACACAGCTGCGACGCCCGTATCGCGGTGGATATGGGCGGCGGCCACGAGGGACGGCACGCGCGCATCACCATCGGGCAAAGCAC
>CAYQNQ010000023.1:15763-20242 GCA_964418815.1 uncultured Hellea sp. | reverse complement strand
GGTTTTCGATTTGGGTATCGCCAAGATAATGATTGAGGACGCGGGCAAGCCGGTCTCCGCGCATGAGTCCGGATCCGCCCCAGCGAATATCCATATAGCTCATCATGCGTCGGCGATTGAGGGCCAGGGCCCAGTTTTCCAGAACTTCCAGTTTTCCCGCGAGATACACTCCGCCGACAAGTGCGCCAATTGACGTACCCGCGATTATGTCTGGTCGAATGTCCGCTTCTATCAGCGCTTTCAGCGCGCCGATATGAGCCCAGCCTCGGGCGACACCGCCGCCAAGGGCCAAACCGAGAGGCGGCCGTTTAAGCTGGGTTTGTTCTGCGCCCGATGTATCGAGTCTCATGATTAGCCCTTAAGGTTTTCCACCCTATGGACCGGAATCCGTTGAAAATAAAGAGGCTTAGGCAAAGAGTGTCAGACCGAGAAGCTGGTCCCGCAGCCGCAGGCGGCCACGGCGTTTGGATTGCGGATTTTGAAAGCCGATCCAATCAGCTCACGGGCATAATCAATCTCTGAACCGCCGAGAAAATCCAAACTGACAGAATCGATCAGGACTTTAGCGCCCTCTCGCTCAATGATAATGTCGTCGGGCTCGGGTGCTTCGGCAAAATCAAATTTATACTGAAAACCGGAACATCCGCCGCCTTCGACGGAGACACGGAGAAATTTCCCGGTTTTTTGTTTGGCCATTATGACGTTGATCTGAGCGGCCGCAGAGGCGCTCAGCGAAACACCGGTTTCTGTTGTTGGACTTTCCATGGCTTACATATAGAGACTATCGCCAAAGAATCAAAGGCCATTGATTATGTCGAAATCATTTTTGTCCATGAGGCCCCGGGCGGCTTATGCCTCGGATCCTTTCGGAAGCCGTGGACGCCGAATTTCGCAGCCGCCCAGCTCAGAGCGCAGCCCATACCAAAGAGACAAAGACCGGATCATTCATTGCAGCGCTTTTCGGCGGCTTAAGGGCAAAACTCAGGTTTTCGTTTCTCATGAAGGCGATTATTACCGGACCCGTTTGACCCACTCTTTGGAAGTGGCGCAGATCGCCCGCTCGATTGCGCGGGTTTTGGGTCTTGATGAAGATCTTTCTGAATGTCTGGCGTTGGCTCACGATCTGGGGCATCCGCCTTTTGGCCATTCGGGTGAAGATGCCCTGGCCAAATGTATGGAACCTTACGGCGGCTTTGATCATAACGCCCAGACCCTGCGAATCGTCGAGTCGCTTGAACGCCGATATGCAAAATTCGATGGGCTTAACCTGACCTGGGAAACCCTTGAGGGCATTGCCAAACATAACGGACCTTTACTGTCGCCCGGCGAGGATCCTGAAAAACTACCATGGGCCTTGCGCGCTCTAGAGGAATGGGAGCGGCTTGAACTCACGACTTTTGCCGGGCCTGAAGCTCAGATCGCGGCGATTTCCGACGATATCGCCTATAATAATCACGATATTGACGATGGCCTGCGGGCCGGGCTGTTTTCGGTTGACGAAATTTCAGATCAGGTTCCGCTCGTGAAAGAGGCTTTTGCCGATGTTCGAAAACGCTTTCCCGATACCAGCGAAAACCGGGCGATCCACGAAGTTATCAGAGATCTTATCGGCGAGATGATTAAGGATGTTCTGGTAGAAACGGGCCGCCGGCTGGACAAGGCTGCTCCAAAAACAGCCGATGACATTCGCGCTCTTGATCATCAGGTTGTCTCTTTTTCCAATGGATTTCGAGAGCAGGAAAAACCGCTCCGCAAGTTTCTTTTTGACAACATGTATCGCCACTACAAAGTCAATCGAACAATGGGGCAGGCCTCCCGGATTGTCGGGGAGCTATTCGATCTGTTTATCAGTGATCCCAACATTCTTCCAACAGAAATGCAGGTTCAGTGCGAAGGGCCGAATAATGCTAAAACGGCGCGGATTGTTTGTGACTATATCGCCGGAATGACAGATACATTTGCAATTACCGAGCATCGGAAGCTGTTTTCCGTGTCTGGATATCTACAGAGTTAATGAAACGTTAATGGGCAATTGTTAGCCTCCCACTGGTAATTCAATGCATTTTATTCAAGTCTCGAGTTCTGGTAAATTGATTCGGGTCTTGGTCAGTTTCAGAGGAAGTCATGACAGAACCACATGATGATATACACGGACGCGATCCATATTCGGATGACGAACTCGTGCCGTTTGATGTTCAGAGTTATTCTGGGAGCCGCGGGATGTGGCTGCTCGGGCTTTTATTTCTTTTGGCGCTAATTGTTCTGTTCATTATTTTCAAAGTCTATCAGCCGGGCGTGAGAGATCGTGATCAGGCTCCGCAAATTCTGGCTTCTGAAGCACCGGACAAAGTTGCTGCTGAGGCGACGGGGGAGGATGATAACCCTGATCTTAACCTCGAAATTTACGATGCCATGAACGGCAAAAGCAATGAAACAGATGTGAAAGTCACCGAGAGTAGTGAAGAGCCGGTTAAGCGTCCGGGGGACGTTAAGATCAACGTCATCGACCGCTCCGAAACTGTTAAACCCGTGCCTGCGCCAACGAAACCTGCGGAACCACAAGTTCAATCTCCTGTAACTGGAGATAGCCGACATGTCGTGCAGCTGGCTTCATTGCGAACCCGCGCCGCGGCTGATGACACCTGGAAAGGCATCCTCGAAAAACATGGCGCTGTGCTGCCTAAAGGCACATATATGAATGTGATCAGAGCCGATGTTCCCAATAAAGGCACATTTTACCGCCTGCGTCTGGCGGGGCTTCCCGGCAAAGCGGCCGCAGATCAAGTCTGCTCCCGCCTCAAAGCCCGAAACCAATCCTGTTTCACGACAACAAAATGAGGCAATTAGCGGTTATATTCGGCCTACAGGGCCCCAGACTGACCACCGCCGAAAAGGCTTTCTTTAGGGACGCGAATCCTTGGGGATTTATTCTATTTGCCAGAAACATAGAAACGCCTGATCAGGTTAAAGCTCTAACCTCGTCTCTGAGAGATACCGTTGGCCGCGACATCATGATTTTCATTGATCAGGAGGGTGGGCGAGTTCAAAGATTAAGGTCCCCTCATTGGTTTGATTACCCGAGTCTTGGTTCAATCGCGCAAGGGTATAAAGACAATCGCAGAAAAACTCGGCGCGCCATATTCCTGCACCATCGGTTAATTGCGGCTGATTTACGCGCGCTGGGAATTAACGCAAACTGCGCCCCCGTTCTGGATATACCCGTAGAGGGCGCTGACCCGATAATTTCGGACCGGGCTTTGGGCACGAATTCTGGTCAGGTCATAGATCTGGGTCAGGCTGCCCTTGCGGGGCTTATGACAGGCGGGGTCGCGCCGGTCCTGAAACATATTCCGGGTCATGGCCGCGCGAAAGTGGACAGTCATCTGGCTCTGCCAGTTATCGAAAATTGGCTTCCTGGATTAACCGGCTCGGATTTCCTGCCTTTTAAGGAATTATCCGATGCCCCAATGGCAATGACGGCTCATGTCGTTATTGAAAAACTTGACGATCGCAGCCCGGTTACAATTTCTCCGGCGGCTATTAAATTCATTCGAGAAAATCTTGGTTTTAACGGACTGCTGATGAGCGATGATCTGGACATGAAAGCACTTACAGGCTCTCTCTCAGGTCTGACGCGCGCTGCTTTGACGGCCGGGTGTGATATTGCCCTTCAGTGTTCTGGGAAGCTGCCCGCCATGGTCGAAGTTGCGAAAGGGTCCCGCTATCTTGACGGCGAATCCCGAAAGCGGGCGGATATGGCCGAACTTTGCGCCGAAGATCCCCGTGACATTGACTATGACTCAGCCCAGTTTGAATATAAGGCATTGATTCAAGAGGGGCCATTGGCTGCATGAGCGAAGACTTCGAAGAAGACGTCAGGTTTGAAGCCGCCGACAATGCGGCGGATGAGGGCGACGGACTTTTACTGGATATAACCGGATATGAGGGCCCGCTTCACCTGTTGCTGGAACTTGCGCGGCAGCAAAAGGTTGATATCGCCCGGATTTCCATTCTGGAACTTGCGGAGCAATATCTGGCCTTTATAAAATCTGCCCAGGACCTCCGTATAGAACTGGCTGCCGACTATCTGGTTATGGCGGCGTGGCTGGCCTATCTCAAATCCAGATTAATTCTGCCGCGAGACGATGATGAAACGGTCATGCCCGAGGCTGATGAACTTGCGGCCCATCTGGCGTTTAGACTGCAGCGTCTGGAAGGCATGCGCCGGGCGGCAGACGGATTGCTACGACTACCGCAGGCTGGGCAACAGGTGTTTGTGAGTGGTCAGCCTGAAGGCTTGCGCTCTCGAACCACGCCCCTATGGGAAGCGTCCATGTTTGATTTATTGCAGGCTTACGGTCAAAGCCGTTCAAAAGCCTTTATCCGCAATGTTAAAGTGCCAAAACCATTGGTTATGTCCCTGGAAGATGCGCGTTTCAGATTGCGCCGCGCGCTCAAAAACGCGGCCAGTGACGCCTC
>CAYQNQ010000023.1:0-15663 GCA_964418815.1 uncultured Hellea sp. | reverse complement strand
GGAATTGAAAGCGGCGTCGTGGACATCACTGAACGCCTGCGCCACAAACCGGACACGGAACATGAGCTGCGATTATTGGAAGCTCTATTATTTGCAGCCGTAGAGCCAATAGATATCGAGACCTTAAGGGAGCGAATGCCAGGTGACGCCGATGTATCAGCGCTATTGGCACGGCTGCAGCGGGACTATGCCGGACGCGGCGTTAATCTGGTTCATGTGGCCGGACGCTGGCGTTTTCAAACAGCTCCGGATCTGGAACATAATCTGGTCGATATTAGAGAAGCGCCCCGCAAGCTCTCCAAAGCCGCCCTCGAAACACTGGCCATTATCGCCTATCATCAGCCGGTCACCCGCGCAGAGATTGAAGATGTCAGAGGCGTTTCGGCTTCGCGAGGCACGCTAGATGTCTTGATGGAGTTGGGCTGGGTTCGCCTCAGAGGCCGCCGCCGTACACCTGGGCGGCCGGTGACATATGGTACAACCGAAGAATTTCTCGCCCATTTCAATCTCGAAACCATTACAGATTTACCGGGCAGGGATGATCTTAAGGCGGCCGGTCTTCTGGATTCGCGCTTGCCGAAAGACTTTGAGATGCCGTCTCCAATCATGCCGGATGATCTGACAGAGGACGAAGATCCGCTCGACGATATGGAAGAACCGGAATTTTTTGAAGACTTTCTGGGCGAGGACGAGACTGATGAAGATTGAGATTACGTCTTGAAGCCGCAAGACTGAGTGGCTATCTATAATGCAGATTTTGAATGGATGTCGTAATGACTAATTTAGCAACTTTGATTGGCTTTGGCGCGATTGGCCCCTATCAGATATTAATCGTATTGGTTCTTGTGGTGCTGTTATTTGGCGGAAGAGGAAAAATTTCGGCGATTATGGGCGATATGGGCAAAGGCATTACGAGCTTTAAAAAAGGCCTTAAAGATGAGGTCGAAGAGACAAAAGATGCCGCTGAAGAAGCCATCGACGTAACGCCGAAAAAAGAAAAAGATAAAAGCAGCTAGACTAATACGCTGCCACCGAGGGGTCTGATGCTCCCATCAATTGGATTTATGGAAATGATCGTTCTGGCTTTGCTGGCGATTATAGTCGTTGGTCCGGAAGACCTGCCCAAATTAATGCGAAGTATAGGCCGGTTTATGGCTAAGATACGCGGTCTTGCTCAGGAGTTCAGGCAAGCTTTTGACGAAATGGGCGAGGCCAGCGAGGTCGCAGAACTCAGGCGGGAAATTGATGAGCTTAAACAAATGGGTAAACTGGCGAATTTTTCCGATGACGATTTGGAGAAAGATCTAAGAGATCTCGATCAGGATATTCGAGACGGCATTAGCAGTGATAATCCAAAATCCAGCCCTGCGAATGAAGACAAAGCATGACTGACTCGCCGCGAATTGAGTCAGACATCGACGAAGTAGAAATGACCAAGGCACCGCTCCTTGAGCATTTGAAAGAGCTAAGATCTAGGCTAATAAAATGCTTGCTGGCCCTATTATTGGGGTGCATTCTTGTTATTCCTTTTTTGAGGTATATTCTCGCTTTTCTTATCGCCCCGTTTACGAAAGCCGTTGATAAAATCAACGTGGGCCGGGCTGAAAATGGCTTGGAACTTATCAATGATGGTCTGATTTTAACACAATTGCTGGAACAGTTTTTCGTTTATGTAAAGCTGGCAATATTCGGAGGGATTATCCTCGCTTTCCCCATATTTGCTTATCATATTTACCGTTTTGTCGCGCCGGGATTATATAAGAAAGAGCGCAAAGCTTTTCTTCCATATCTAATAATCTCGCCGCTGCTTTTTTCGGCTGGAGCCGCTCTCGTTTTTTATTATATTTTCCCTTACGTCATCAGATTTGGACTTGGATTGGCGACATCGGGCAATGTTGAGCTTCTTCCCAAGGTCAGCGATTATTTATCTCTCGCCATGCGCTTGTTTATAGCATTTGGTTTATCTTTTCAGTTGCCTGTCGTTTTATCACTATTGGGACGGGCAGGAATTGTCACCACGGATATGCTTCGAAAAGGTCGCCGTTATGCCATTGTCGGTATTGCGGCATTCGCGGCATTTGTGACGCCCCCAGATCCGATTACTCAAATCGTTTTAGGCAGCGCCATCTACTTATTGTATGAAGTCTCAATACTATCTGTGTCGGCGATTGAAAAACGATTGCAAAAAGAGGCTACATCCGCCGCTGCCTGAGCAGGGCCCAGATCACCAAAGCTCCAAACATCTTTCCCACTATAGACATTGTGATATTTGGCATGGTGAAACTATTGGGAATAAGGCTTTCGGCAAAATATAGAAATACAGTTGTATCAATAGGGGCTGCGAGCGCCGAAGACAGCAAGACCCGACTGGATAATCGAAATTTTGTGAATGTGAACATGGCCCAATCCACGATTTCAGCGATGAAAAACGCAAGCCCGCTAGCCAGAGCAAGCTCCGGTCCGGCGAAATAAGCCGTTAAGACCAAAGCGATAAACATTGCAATCAGGACTTCATGACCGACTTCGCGCTGGGCGAAGTCACGAACTACCAAGATCAGTCCGGTTATAATTGTGATAGGATTAAAGACCAACTCTGATCCCGGAAACACCGGAAATTTCAAATTCCACGAAAAAGTCCAATTGATGAACGGAACGAGCAAAATATAAATCAGCGTATATTTTACAAAACGCAGACTGGTCTTGGGATGTCTTTCAGTGTGATTTTCTGTTTCCGAAGTCATGAATTTATCTATACGGAATCGATCGGCTGGTGTAACCCCGCAAATTATGCGCAAAGGCCCAAAATTATCTGCAATAGTCGCGAAATCCCGCAATCACGTTATCGGTGTTAATGGCGGTCTTCCCTGGCACTTATCATCTGACCTCAAGCTTTTTAAAAAATATACAATGGGTAAGCCTGTTTTGATGGGACGGAAGACATGGGAGGGATTGCCATTCCCTCTTCCGGGCCGGCCGAACCTGGTGCTGACGAGGAATCAGAATTATTTTTCGCCCGAAGCGGAAATCTATACTTCCGTCAGTGATTTGGTCGGGCGCGGATATGAAATTGCCGGCGAAAATAACTTAAGGGAAGTTATGGTTATAGGCGGGGCCACGCTTTATGCACGTTTGCTTGGCCACTGTGATCGGTTATATGTTTCAGAAATCCACGGAGATATTCGCGGCGATGCTTATTTCCCGGAAATTGATCAAAGCCAATGGGCTATTAAAAAGGAACAGAGTTTTCGCCGGGGCCCAAAAGATGATTACGAATTTACATTCCGGATTTATGACCGCCAAAAATGAAATGTATTAGGCTGCGAAATCTGATAAACAGGACTTGATATCAAGAGTGGCGCGCGCCACATATAAGCAAATCTAAAAAGTGTGGAGACACTATGTCCAATAATAAGAGCCCATGGGGTAGCGGTTCAGGTGGTAATAATGGCGGGTCCGGCGGCGACAAAAGCCCCTGGGGACAAGGCGGCAATAATCAGCGCCCCCGGCCTACAGGCAATAAAGGCGGTGATAATCCGTTTGAAGAATTGCGAAACCGTTTTGGCCGCGGAGGTGGTTCGGGTGGAAACAGAGGAACTGGAGGGGCCAGTCCATTCGGACGTCTGGGCCCATTAGGCATTTTGCTCATTGTCGCTTTATTATACATTTTGTTCACTTGTGTTTATATGGTCGACCAAAACGAAGAAGCGGTTGTTCTTAGATTTGGAAAATATTCCAGGACCTCCGCATCAGGTCTGCATTTCAAACTTCCAAATCCAATTGAAACCAAAGAACTCGTCAAAGTGACTGACGAGCGCAGTATCAATATTGGCGTTGCCAAGGACAATCTGATGCTCACGGGCGACGAAAACATTGTTCGGATCGCCTATTCGATATTATGGAACGTCAAGCCAGGCCAGTCCCAAGCATTCCTGTTTAATCTTGAGGATGTTCCCCGGGCGGTGAGTGATGTTGCTGAAAGTGCCATGCGGGAAATTGTCGGTAAAACCGAACTTGAGCCGTTGATCACCGATGAACGAGACGCCGTTGCTGCGCAAGTACAAACACTCATGCAGGAAATGCTGGATTTGTACAAAGCCGGCGTGAATATTTCGCAAGTGGAAATTAAAGAATCTCAAGAGCCGCGTCAGGTCGAGCAGGCCTTTTTGGAGGTTGTTGCCGCGAAGCAGGAAAAAGAGCAGTCAATATTAAGGGCCCAAGCAACGGAAAATGAGTTGATTCCGCGCGCCAATGCAGACGCTGACAAACTCATTCAACAGGCCAATGGTTATAAAGAAGCCGTGATTGCAGAATCAAAGGGCGACGCAGCCAGGTTTATTTCAATTTACGAAGAGTACAAGTTGGCGCCGCAAGTCACGCGAGACCGGATGTATCTGGAAACCATGGAAGAAGTTTTCAGCGATTCTGAAAAGATCATTTTAGATGACAATAGCGGATCAGGCGTTGTTCCTTATCTTCCGTTAGATCAATTCAAATCAAAAGCCGCGAAGACGCAATAGGAGACAAATATGAAACGTGCAATCATACCTGCAATTTTTGTTGTTATCGCTGCAATTTTAGCGATTTTCTGTACCTATATTGTTGACGAACGTGAGCAAGCTTTGGTCTTACGATTTGGTGAATACATTAATGTCGTGAATAAATGGGACGGCACCGAAAAATCCCCAGAAGCCGGCATTAAGTTTAAGTTTCCCTGGGAAAATGTTGTTCGTCTTGATCGGCGAAATCTGGATCTTGATTTTGACCCGGTTCGAATTCGCGATATCGACTCTAATCCACTTTATGTGGATGCCTTTGTCCGTTACCGGATTACAGATCCGCTTGAGTTTTATAAGACTTTTAGAACCAAAGAGAGACTTCGTTCCGTGTATAAGCCCGTTGTTGAATCATCCTTGCGGGATTCATTGGGTAAAGTTGACACTCAAACAATCATTGCGGGTCGGCGCGCAGAACTCATGCAGGAAATTCAGGACGCAGCCAACACAAAGGCTGTGGACGAAAATTACGGCATTGAAGTTATTGATGTGCGTATCAAGCGGGCGGATTATCCCGAAGAGGTCGAGCGTTCTGTGTTTGGCAGAATGCAGGCTGACCGTATGAAAGAAGCAGCTCTACTACGCGAAACAGGGAAAGAAGAAGCGCAGAAAATTCTAAATGACGCTAACCGCCGCGCCCGGATTATTCGAGCCGAAGCTCAGCAACTTGCCGAAACCACAAAAGGTGAGGGCGATAAAGAGCGCAATAGGATTTATAATGAAGCCTACACTCAGGATGCTAAATTTTTCAAATTCTATCGTGATATGGAAGCCTTGAAAAATGGCTTTAAAAATAATTCGACATATGTGTTGTCCTCTGATGGCGATATTTTAGGATATCTGGAAAGAGATCAGAACACGCGTCGATAGTGACAGTTTCAACTATATTTCTGATTGCCATTGGCGGCACTCTTGCGATCGAGGGTGCCCTTTGGGCTATATTTCCACGGCAATTCAAGGATATGTACAGGCAAATGATGTCCATGCCGGATCGAACTCTTCATATGGCGGGATTGATGAGTGTCGCTATAGGCGTGGCTTTGCTTGTCTGGGGTGTTAAACTTTCTGCGCTTTAAGTGTAGTTGGCAATATAAATGAAACACTTTTCACGCTATTGTGCTTTTTAATTCTACCCGAACACGGTATTCTGACATCATGAAAACATTCTTGAAATTTTTGCTTATTCCCGCCTTTGCCGCCACTTTGAGCTTGACCCTTCCGGCCGTCAGCTATGCCAAAGGGGTTCCTGAGGGTTTTGTAGAGCTCACCAAGCAGCTCAGCCCGGCAGTCGTCAATATTTCAACGGCTCAAAATATTGAAGTTTCAGATGTTGTGCCGCTTTTCCCCGAGGGATCTCCGCTGGAAGGCTTCAACGACTTTTTCAATCGGGACAATAATAGCGGGCGGGTATCCAAATCTCTGGGATCAGGGTTTGTTATCGATGCGGAAGGCTACATCGTCACCAATAATCATGTCATTGAAGGCGCTGACGTCATTGAGGTCATCTTCCCCAATGAGGAGACTTATGATGCGACTTTACTGGGCCGTGACCCTTCCACCGATTTGGCTCTTCTTAAAATTAATCGCGATAAGCCTTTCCCACACGTAGATTTTGGCGACTCCAACGCTTTGGAAGTTGGGGAATGGGTTATGGCAATTGGTAATCCGTTTGGTTATGGCGGTTCCGTTTCGGCCGGTATCGTATCTGCGCGTAACAGAACCATTAATCATGGAAACTATGATGATTTTATCCAGACGGATGTGGCCATTAACAAAGGTAACTCCGGAGGTCCGCTATTTAATATGGCGGGCGAGGTCGTCGGCGTAAATACGGCTATTCTTTCGCCATCAGGCGGCAGCGTTGGTATCAGTTTCTCCATTCCGTCGGACCTGACCAAGTCCGTTGTCGGGCAGCTGAGAAAGCACGGCGAAACACGGCGGGCCAGTATTGGTATTCGCGTTCAGGAAGTGGACCGGACACTGGCTAAATCCTTGAAACTTGATGAGCCCAAAGGCGCGATTGTCACCCACGTTGTTGATGATAAACCCGCGGACAAGGGCGGATTAAAGGTTGGCGACCTGATTCTGAAAGTTGGATCTCAGGAAGTTCCAAGCAATAGAGCCTTGTTCCGGATTATTGCCGAGACGGAAATCGGCGAAGAGGTCAGCGTCACTATCCTGCGCAAAGGCAAAGAGAAAGTCGTTTCGGTCACGCCTGAGCGCCTTAAGGAGAAAGTCACAAAAGAAACTCTGGAAGGTGAAGAGCCCGATACGGAAAACGCGAATTTGGACGTTATGGGAGTTTCTATTGAAGCCATCAGCGATGACGTTCGCAAGACACACAAGATTAAATCTGAAACTAAGGGGGTTCGCGTCTTATCTGTTAGCTCCAAGTCTGTTGCGGCAGGGAAGCTGGTTGAAGGGGACATCATTGAGCAGGTTAATTTTGAGGATGTGACATCGCCGAAAGAATTTGAAGATGCCGTCAAGGCTGCGAATGACAATGAGCAGACCGTGACACTTCTGATTAATCGGCGCGGCAATTACGTGTTTTACTCGTTTGAAAGCGCCTAGGACAAGATTAAGTCTTCCTCTTTAAATCCTTGAAAATAAAGAGCTGTTGTCAGGTCCGAGTGATTAATCGCGCAGTGGGCCGCAGCGGCGACGGCGGGTTTGGCGTAGTAGGCAATCCCTAATCCAGATGCCTCTATCATGGCCAGATCATTGGCGCCGTCCCCAATTGAGATCGCGTTATTCACGCCTCCCAAATCGCTTGCGAAATGTTCCAATGCCGTCTTTTTGGCTTCCCGGCCCAAAATAGGGTCCGCGACCTTTCCGGTTAAATGAGTGCCATTGTCGAGCAAGATATTCGCCTGGTGATGTTCAAACCCGGCGGCTTCGGCAACGCGTTGACTAAAGAAGGTGAAGCCCCCCGAAACAATGACGGTTGTCGCGCCGTGATGCTGCATGGTTTGAGCCAGTATGCGGGCTCCGGGATTGAGGTGTATCCGTTTATCAAAACAGTCCTGCAAAACAGAAAGTGGCAGGTCTTTTAATAGCCCGACTCTCTCTCTAAGTGCTCCGTCAAATCCGATTTCGCCGCGCATGGCCCGTTCTGTGATTTCTGCCACATGATCTTTAACGCCTGCATAATCGGCAAGTTCAACAATGCACTCCTGCCCAATCAGCGTGGAGTCCATGTCGCAAATCAATAGCTTTTTGCGCCGATTAGCTTTTTTTTGAAGGCAGTAGTCGACCGCAATACCGGAAGCTAGGATGATTGATGTAATTTTTTCCAGTTCCGGCTTGGTTCCGAAATATTCCAAAGCCTTATTGTTTGCGAGAATTTCAAATCTTTCGCTTGGCAAATGCCCCAGCAAACGATCGAAGTCCTTGGCGTTCTTTTCGCCTAGAACTAGCGTGAGGACATAGGGTATAGGGGCTATCATATGGGAAAGCTTCCTGACAATTTGAAACCGGTTATCTGTATCGCAGGCCCTACGGCGAGCGGCAAGAGCGCTTGGGCGATTGAGCTGGCAAAGTCTGTGGACGGCGAAATCATCAATGCCGATTCCATGCAGGTATATGGGGAATTGCACATTTTAACAGCAAGGCCAGCGCCAAAGGACTTAGCTGTCGTGCCGCATCACATGTTTGGACACATTTCTGCAGCGCAGCAATATTCGGTTGGCCACTGGCTGGAAGAAGCATCAGAAACTATTTTGTCGATTATGAGCCGGGGTAAAACCCCCATTCTTGTTGGCGGAACAGGGCTTTATTTTAAAGCTTTGACGGAAGGATTGGCCAATATTCCAGAACCAACGCCGGATGCCGTCCGGCAAACGGAGGAAATATTCAAAACCGGAATGGAGGCTCTTAGGGCCAAAGCTGAAAAATTGGATCCTGCCGCCAGCGCGCGCGTGCTCGGAGACGACCCTCAGAGGCTAAGCCGGATTGTTTCCGTTGCTCTTGGGACCGGGAAACCGCTTTCAGACTGGCAGGCTAATACAAAACCTGTCATCCCTGCTGGATTTTGGCACGGCGCGGTTATGTTGCCGGAGCGCGAATTGCTGTACGATAGAATCAATCGCCGGTTTGATAAAATGATGAAGGCGGGAGGACTGGGCGAGGTCAGATCAGTCATGAGTCTGGGGCTTTCTCCGGTTTTGCCCGCCATGAAAGCCATAGGTGTTCCGCCTTTTGCCGAATATTTACACGGTAAATTATCCTACGATGAAGCTCTATCAAGGGCAAAACGTGACACAAGACGCTACGCAAAAAGGCAATTTACATGGTATAGAGGGCAGACAAAGCATTGGTTTTGCGTAAAAAATTCTAACGACAGGCGGGTGTTCGGGCAAAAATTTTCTAATATTAATGTTTGACCATGGGGAATAGGTAAAATATTGTTCAATTGCTCCATGGTGGAGCAGTCATGCGCAAACTTACCTTTTTCTGGTAGGGCACTCTGTACGGGGTGCCTTTTTTTTGCCTGATTGACTGCTTTTTTAGAGGCGCAGGATAATAAATCACTCTATGAAACTCTTGTGACGCAAAAACAGATATGAATTTAATTCACGGCGGATCAAATATATGGATAGACAAAGTAAAAGAGCGCTTCTTGTTGTAATTGCCATGTTTGCATTCATGGGGTTTATCGTTTTTCTGGGAAAATCATCTTTGAACTTGGAAGATGGGCAATATCTCAATTGGTTTGAGGGCTTTGCGCAATCAAAATGGGTAATTCCAATTATATTGACGACCTTCATTTTGGGATCATTTATTGGAGTGCCGCAATGGGCGCTTATGGCCGGTATGGTTGTTGCCTTTGGCTGGAAATTGGGTGGGACAGGGGCGTGGATTAGCACTATGATATCCGCCAGTGTAAATTTCTGGTTGGCGCGGTGGATCGGAGTTGAGCGCGTCCGCAAATATGGCGGTGACCTTACCAACAAAATAACGAAAACAATTCGAAGAAACGGAATAGCCGCCAGTTTCATTGTCAGGTTTGTCCCGCTAGGGCCCTTTGTATTGGTGAATATGGCGGCTGGAGTTTCAGGGATGAAATACAGGTATTTTTTGGCTGGCACAGGGCTGGGTATTACCCCAAAAATTATAATCGTTGGTTTAATTGCTACGGGTCTTGTTTCGGACGATCAAAGCAGCTGGATTAGAATGGGTGTGATTGGGTTGGCAATTTTCATGATTGGAGTTTTATTTCTTTTAAAGCGCCGCATGGGGCCTTTAATTCCCAAAGACTAAGTGATTTATTTAGCGCTGCAGACTTGCTTTTTTTTGCTAATAACTTCAAATAGATAGAACTTCCGGAATCGTAATAGATTTTTAATCAACGCACCGCATGAGCGGTTTTACTTTTAGAATAGATTAGGGACTTATGTTTGGTCTTTTTTCATCCGACATTGCCATAGACCTCGGCACGGCCAATACACTGGTTTACGTTAAGGGCCGTGACATCGTTTTGAACGAGCCTTCTGTTGTAGCTTACTCCATCAAGAATGGCCGTAAAATTGTGCATGCGGTTGGTGCCGATGCACGGCTTATGCTGGGGAGAACGCCTGGCAATATTGAAGCCATTCGCCCCATGAAAGACGGGGTCATCGCTGACTTCGAAGTGGCGGAGGCCATGATCGATCACTTCATCAAAAAGGTCCATAATCGAAGATGGGGCGTCACACCCCGTGTGGTGATTTGTGTCCCTTCAGGCGCCACAGCCGTTGAAAAGCGGGCCATCCATCAAAGCGCCGAACAAGCGGGCGCCAGTAAAGTTTTCCTGATCGAAGAACCTATGGCAGCGGCGCTCGGAGCGGGCCTGCCCATTCATGAACCTGCGGGCTCCATGGTTGTGGACATAGGAGGCGGCACAACAGAAGTCGCGGTTCTGTCACTTGACGGAATTGTCTACTCTCGGTCCGTTCGGGTGGGCGGAGATAAAATGGACGACGCAATAATCCAATATGTCCGCCGCACGACCAATCTTCTTATCGGAGAAATGAGCGCGGAAAAGGTCAAGAAAGAAATTGGATCAGCGACAATGCCGGCTGACAATGAAGGTATGACCGTTCAAATCAAGGGCCGCGATCTGATGAACGGCGTCCCTCGCGAAATCCGGGTTTCCGAAGCCATGATCGCCGAAAGTCTTGCTGAACCTGTTGAACAGATTGTTGAAGCGGTTAAAAACGCTTTGGAAGCAACACCGCCAGAACTCGCGGCCGATATCGTTGATAAAGGAATTATGCTGACGGGCGGAGGCGCTCTATTACGCAATCTGGATACTGAGCTACGAAATCGAACCGGACTACCGGTATCCATAGCGGATGACCCATTATCCTGCGTTGTTCGCGGGTCAGGAACTGTCGTTGAAAATCTGAAGAAGTGGAAAAGTGTATTATCCAGTGGCGTCTAATCCTACGCTAAAAGGTAAGACATGATCAGGCGGGGCGGAAGCGGCATTCGCATGCGTCGGCGGAACTCACGCCTCGTTTTTATCGTATTGTTTGTTTTGTCTGTAATTCTTTATCTGGCCAGTATCGGAAATGATGATGCGTTCAAAAAATCCAGGTCAAGTGTCGAGGGCGTCGGCGCGCAAATTCTTTCATATCTAAGTCTTCCGGTCCGCGGCATTGAAAAACTTACTTATGATGTGGGAAGGCGGTGGAACGCCCACAGCGAAAATGAGCGCCTTAGAGAAGAAGTCAGCCGATTGGCCGATACAGAAGCTCGGCTCAACGCATTGACCTTCAAGATCTCCCGATTTGAAACCATACTCAAAGCGGATATTGGAACTGATATTCCAGAGCGAAAAATTGCGGCGCGGGCTGTCAGTGAAAATGATGGCCCATTCGCTAAAACAGCTTTGATAAATGTTGGTGCTAAACACGGCGTTTCCAAAGGCGATGCTGTGATGACGGTGGATGGACTGTTCGGCCATATCATTCGAGTCGGTAACAGTTCTGCTAGAGTACTCAAACTTGAAGATCTTAACAGCCGCGTCGCTGTGATGGCGCAATCCAATCAGGCGCGCGCTATTTTAATTGGCGACAATACAATTTTGCCAACTCTTACATACACGACGTCCGACTCGGCCTGGGAGGACGGGACAATCGTTGTCACGTCTGGTGATGATGGGGTCATGCCTATGGGCCTTCCAATTGGGACGGTTGTTACAAATTCTGTAGGGGGCAAGAAGGTTCAATTATATTCCAAAAGAAACTTTGTCGACTGGGTCTGGATCTACCCATACGAGGCTATAAATGCCCCGGAAGAAGATCCTGTCATAGAAGATTTGGTTGAAGACCCAAAAGCCGAGGATGAAATTTCCCCAAAACAATCAAGTGAAGAGGAGACGTCGCCGCTATGATAATGGACGCATTCCTCCCAAACAAATCTCGTTCCCACGCGTTCCAAGCCGGGCTGGCCTTGTTATTTGCTGTCCTGTTTGCGTCAATGACGTTTAGCGTTTTGGATCGACCGGTCTCGTTTGTTTTTTCGCCTTTTATTGTTTTGTTTCTGTGGCCAGGCAAGGCCGATCCAGCCTTATCTTATTTTCTCATATTTTTATGCGGCATATTTTTGGACGTTTTGACGGGCTCTCCTATCGGAGGTTGGGCATTGATTTATTTGCCGTTTTTTATATTGACGCAAACGCTGATTAGCCGCGGTGATATCGGGTTCGGCGAACAATGGTTTGGATTTTTAATGGCGATGGGAGCTTTTGCGGCGTTTTTCTTTGCTGCAAAGTTAATTCGCAGTCTGGATATGAATTTTTTAGCCCTGCTAAGGCACGCATCAGCGACAATCCTGTTTTTCCCTGTAGTTTATTATCTAAAAAATGTACTGCGGAAATATCTGGTAAGTGAGGACGATTGACGTGCTCGAACAGGGAAACGACAAACAGAACATAAACCGGCGGACGTTCTTATTGTGCGGCGCAGGCCTGGGTGTATTTGGCTTGTTAAGCGCAAGACTTTATCAGCTTCAGGTATTGCGGGCGGAAGACTACGCTTCATTGTCTGATAGCAACAGATTCAACTACAACATAATCCTGCCTTCCAGAGGCCAGATTCTCGATCGAAATGGTGAGGCGCTCGCCATGAACAAGCAGGACCTCCGCGTGGAAATCATAGCTGAGCAGGTTAAGGATCTGGATTTTACGCTCGATAAAATTGGCGAAGTCATAACCTTGTCTGATGTCACAAGAGACCGCATTAAAAAAGACATCAAGAAGCATGCGAAATTTGTGCCTGTTCTTGTCCAGGAACACTTGAGCTGGGAAGACTTTTCCGCCCTTAATTTTCGCGCACCGGAATTGCCGGGCGTCGTCCCCAAAGTTGGCGAAGGCAGAACTTATCCCAATAATGGCGCTTTTTGCCATGTGTTAGGTGAGGTCGGGAAGGCTAAGCCGCGGGATATAGAGCAGGACAAAGATCCCTTGCTGCGTCAACCAACTTTTCGAATTGGTCAATCCGGCGTCGAAAAAGGCGCGGAAGATCGGCTTCGCGGCAAGGCCGGCCGACTGAAGGTGGAAGTCAATGCTGTTGGCCGAATTGTTCGCGAGTGGCCCGAGGAAAATAACCGGGCAATTTCGGGCACAAACGTCTGGCTGACTATCGATGCGCCGCTTCAAAAATTTGCCGTTGAGCAGTTCGGCGAGGAGAGCGGCGGCGTTGTTGTTGTCGATGTACAAACCGGTGAAGTTCGTACGTTGTTATCCATGCCGATCTACGACGGCAATCGAATGGTTCAGGGGATATCGCGCGAAGATTATGCTAAAATGAATGCGGATCCGAAGACGCCATTTAACAATAAGGCGGTCAAAGGAAACTATCCGCCTGCGTCTACATTTAAGATGTGCGTTATGTTGGCGGCACTTGAGGAAGGCTTGATTGATACCAAGGAACGCGTCATTTGCACAGGCCATACGAAAGTGGGCAATAAAAAATTTCACTGTTGGCATCGCCGCGGCGGGCACGGCCCGGTTAATCTCACGCAATCGCTGCAATTTTCCTGCGATGTGTTTTTCTACGAAATGGCGCACAGAGTTGGCATCGACAAAGTACATGAAGTGGCCCTGCGTCTGGGGCTCGGGCAAGCTTATGACTTAAGAATACTGACTCAATCCAGCGGCCTTATTCCCAACCGGGCTTGGAAAAAGAATAGGCGAAGAGATGCATGGCGATTGGGCGACTCGCTAAACGCATTTATCGGTCAGGGTTACGTTTTGGCGACGCCCCTACATCTGGCTATCATGACGGCGAGAATTGCAAATGGCTCAAAAGCCATAACCCCGCACATGATTATAGACGACAATGTTCCGGAGTTTTCTGCCCTGGATTTTCAGCCAGAGCATTTGGACATTGTCAGGGAGGCTATGCGCAAGGTTTGCATGGAGCCCGGCGGGACAGCTTATCGACCAAATCCGCTAGGGGCCAACGGAATTGATATGGCTGGCAAAACGGGCACCGGTCAGGTGACGGGAATTTCCGCCAGCGAACGCGCCTCAGGGGTCATTCGCAACAAGGACAAAGAATGGCGCTTTCGCGATCACTCAATTTTTGTTGGATATGCGCCGTTTGACAAACCGAGATTTGCTGTCGGGACAATCGTTGAGCATGGGGGCGGGGGGTCCGGGATCGCGGCTACAATAACGCGGGCTATATTGAAAAAGGCGCTTGAACATGACGGCCTTATTCAACCTGTTACTTTAAATGACGCTCCCGAAACGACTAATTCCGGTGACTTGCCGTGAACTTTCGAACCCTGGTCTGGCAAAAAATCTATGAAATCAATTGGCTGTTGCCGGCCCTTATTTATGTTCTTGGCATCGTAGGCGTGGCCATGATCTATGCCGCAACGGACGGCGTTTGGGAACATGGAGCGCAGCAACATCTTTTCAGATTGATAGCCGCTGGCGGGATTATGCTGATTGTCGCCTTCATTGATATACGCGTCTGGTATCATTTGGCCTATCCGTTATACGGGCTGAGCCTTTCACTCCTCTTGGCTGTATCCCGATTTGGAGTTGTTAGAAACGGGTCTAAGCGCTGGCTGGATTTAGGCATTACAGATATTCAGCCGTCGGAAATTATGAAAATCGCCATCGTTCTCGCACTTGCGAGATATTATCATGATCTAGACAAGGATAGAGTATCTCATGTCTTTGGGCTGGCTGGGGCGCTGGCTTTAATTGCGCTTCCGGCGCTATTGATTTTGCAACAGCCGGACCTGGGAACAACTTTGCTTTTGACGATGACAGCGCTGGCGATTGTGTTTCTGGCGGGTATTAATTGGCGCGTCATAGCAGCAGGCGCTGTGACTGCGGCTATCGCTATTCCGCTTTTCGTTCAGTTTGGACTTCAGGATTATCAAAGGCGCCGCATCCTGACTTTTTTTGATCCTTCCATAGATCCGACCGGGGCCAGCTATCATATTACGCAGTCAAAAATAGCGCTGGGCAGCGGGGGAATTTCGGGAAAAGGGTATATGCAGGGGACACAGCGTCAGCTTGAATATGTGCCTGAGAACCGGACAGACTTTATTTTTACGGTCATCGGAGAAGAGTTTGGCTTGATCGGCGGAATAATGACGATCGCGCTTTATATCGGTCTGATCGGAATATGTATCTGGATGTCCACGCAGTGCCGCCATAAATTTTCCCAATTATTGATTTTAGGATCGACGGCGACATTCGCGTTCTATGTATTTATCAATCTGGCAATGGTTATGGGGCTTGCGCCAGTTGTAGGAGTGCCGCTTCCGCTGATATCTTACGGAGGCACTGTTATTCTAACAGTCATGATCGGGTTTGGACTTATGCTTTCAGCCCATCTCTACAGGCAAAGTGAACTGCCCAGAGGCGGAAGATAAGAAAAATCTTCCAATAAATTGAACGGGATAGGCTTGACTGTGCAGGTCGTTTATCCTGTAAAGGCGCAATAAAATTTATAAGGGGAATACAATGGCAGCAGTGGGTACGGCGCAGTGGTCGTCACGTTTTGCATTCATCATGGCTGCGGTCGGTTCATCCGTCGGTCTGGGTAATTTATGGCGGTTTTCCGCCGAGGCCGGGACCAATGGCGGCGGCGCATTTATC
>CAYQNQ010000022.1:0-20442 GCA_964418815.1 uncultured Hellea sp. | reverse complement strand
TTCGAACCGCTGACCCTCTCGGTGTAAACGAGATGCTCTACCAGCTGAGCTAACCACCCTTTCCAGCGTCTTGATTTCGCTGACGAATTACAGGTCTGACGAAATGCGCGCCTTAATGCGCGGAACGCCCGCCAACGTCAACCTTTTCTCCCAAAATTATTCCGGATAGAGCCGCTTCGTCGCTAGCCGTCCATTGAATTGCCTTGGGTTTACTTACCAAGGCCGCCGAGAGAACTTCGTCCACGGTTGCGACAGGAATTATTTTGAGGGCGGATTTCACATTGTCAGGTATTTCCGCCAAATCTTTCTCATTATCTATGGGAATCAAAACTGTTTTCACGCCGCCTCGCAAGGCCGCCAGCAATTTTTCTTTCAAACCGCCGATAGGAAGCACGCGGCCTCTCAGGGTGACTTCGCCTGTCATAGCCACTTCTTTGCGAACCGGGATTTCTGTGAGAACCGAAACCATGGCTGTAACCATGGCAATGCCCGCCGATGGTCCATCTTTGGGCGTTGCGCCTTCCGGAACATGAACGTGAATATCGGTACTCTGGAACCGGCGCGGGCTAATACCCAGTTTAGGCGCCCGGCTCTGAACAAAAGAATTCGCCGCTGAAATCGACTCTTTCATCACGTCCTTGAGATTACCAGTCACCGTCATTTTGCCTTTTCCTGACATGGAGACCGCTTCGACGGTCAAGATATCGCCGCCCGTTGATGTCCAGGCCAACCCTGTCACAATACCAACCTGATCTTCCTTATCGGTCTCGCCATATCTGAACTTTTGAACACCAAGAAAATCGCCGAGATTTTTAACGGTAACGGCGACGGATTTTTTATCACCGCCCATAATCGCCTTAATGGATTTACGCCCGAGATTGGCAATTTCGCGTTTCATGTTTCGAACGCCGGCCTCTCTGGTGTAATATCGGATAATGTCGCGCAGAGCGCCGTCTGAAATCTTAAACTCGCCATCTTTAAGACCATGCTCTTCCTTCATTTCCGGCAGTAGGTGGCGCGTGGCGATTTCAACTTTTTCGTCTTCTGTATAGCCCGGAATGCGAATGATCTCCATCCGGTCAAGCAAGGGCTGAGACATATTCAACGAGTTGGCGGTCGTAATAAACAGGACATCGGACAAGTCATATTCTGTATCCAGATAGTGATCGCCAAATGTATTATTTTGCTCCGGATCCAAGACTTCCAAAAGCGCAGCCGCTGGGTCGCCGCGAAAATCAGCGCCCATTTTGTCGATTTCGTCCAGCAAAAACAGGGGATTGCTATATTTGGCCTTCTTCATGGATTGAATAATGCGTCCCGGCATGGATCCGATATAGGTTCGTCTATGTCCCCGGATTTCCGATTCGTCGCGAACACCGCCAAGCGATACCCGAACAAATTCCCGGCCTGTGGCCCGGGCAATAGATTTTCCAAGAGATGTTTTACCAACGCCCGGCGGGCCTACCAGACATAAAATCGGACCTCGAATTTTCTTTGTTCGCGCCTGAACCGCTAAGTGCTCGACAATGCGCTCTTTGACTTTTTCAAGCCCGTAGTGATCAGCATCCAAGATTTCCTGAGCTTTGTCGAGATCGGTGCGAAGCCGTTTTTTCTTTCCCCAAGGCACGGACAATAACCAGTCCAGATAATTCCTGGAAACATTGGCCTCAGCCGACATCGGGCTCATTTGCTTGAGTTTGCGAAGTTCCGCTTCTGCCTTTTCACGAGCTTCCTTTGGAAATTTTGTCCCGTCAATTTTTTCCTTTAGTTCGGAAATTTCATCCGGGCCTTCATTGCCGAGTTCGTTCTGAATAGCCTTCATCTGTTCATTGAGATAATATTCGCGCTGGGTTTTCTCCATCTGGCGCTTGACCCGGCCGCGGATTTTCTTTTCGACCTTGAGAACACTAAACTCGCCCTCAATCAGCCCGAGAATATATTCAAGCCGATCAGCCACTTTCGTCATGGCTAAAAGCTTTTGCTTATCTTCAATTTTTACATTTAGATGAACCGCAATGACATCGCAAAGTTTAGACGGTTCCTCAATTTCGGAAACCGAACTCAAAACTTCATCGGCTATTTTCTTGTCCAGCTTCCCATACCGGGCAAATTCCTCACGAACGGCACTGGCCAGCGCGATCATGGGTTTATCAACGGCAGTTTTATCCTCAACGACAATGGCCTCGGCCTCAAAGAATTCGCTATTATCAGTAAATTCTGCGACTTTGGCCCGTGACTGCCCTTCTACAAGAACCCTGACTGTTCCGTCCGGAAGTTTCAGGAGTTGAAGAATTTTGGCGACGCAGCCCAGATGAAAAATATCATCGACTCCAGGCTCATCCACATCGGCAACTTTTTGTGTCAGCAGGAAAATGAGCTTTTCCTGACTCATAACCTCTTCCAACGCCTTGATAGATTTATCCCGCCCGACAAATAACGGCACCACCATATGCGGGAAAACCACAATATCTCTAAGTGGTAAGACGGGAAATTTGGTCGTTTCAGTCATTGATATCAGCCAGTTTTGTTCATTTTATCAGCTATCACAGATAAGTGGCCCCTAATACAAGGAATACAAGCCTCTTCTCTGTGATTCTTTCAAAATGTCACAGCTGAGTATTAATTTTATTAAGAGGCCTTTTCGGAGGACTTCTTTCGCTCGGCATAAATCAATAAAGGCTGAGCCTGTCCACTGACGACTTCGCCGTTGATAACCACCTCGCGAACTCCCTCATAGGTTGGAAGCTCATACATTGTATCCAGCAAAATACCTTCCATAATTGACCGGAGGCCGCGAGCCCCTGTTTTTCGATCAATGGCTTTTTTGGCAATTTCGCTCAAGGCCTCATCAGAGAAGCTCAATTGTACATCTTCCATCTGAAATAGGGTCTGATATTGCTTTACCAGAGCATTTTTTGGCTGAGTCAGAATTTTAACTAAAGCATCCTCATCAAGATCTTCGAGGGTCGCGATAACTGGTAAACGACCGATGAATTCCGGAATGAGACCGAAACGCAGCAGATCGTCCGGTTCGACTTCCTGCAGAATAGCGCCGACCCGGCGTTCGTCTATATCTTTGATCTTGGCCCCGAAACCAATGGATGAACCATCGCCCCGGTTTGAAATAACTTTATCCAGTCCGGCAAATGCGCCGCCAACAACAAATAAAATGTTTGTCGTATCGACTTGCAGAAACTCTTGCTGCGGATGCTTGCGGCCACCTTGCGGCGGGACAGAGGCAACCGTGCCTTCCATTATTTTCAGCAGTGCTTGCTGTACACCTTCTCCTGAAACATCGCGGGTAATGGATGGATTATCAGATTTCCGGCTAATTTTATCAACTTCGTCGATATAAACGATACCGCGCTGGGCCCGCTCTACATTATAGTCCGCAGCTTGAAGCAATTTCAGAATGATGTTCTCGACGTCTTCGCCGACATATCCGGCTTCGGTCAATGTTGTGGCATCGGCCATTGTAAACGGGACATCCAAAATGCGCGCCAATGTCTGAGCCAGCAGTGTTTTACCACAGCCCGTCGGACCGATGAGCAAAATATTCGATTTAGCGAGTTCTACATCAGGCTCTTGCGCGGCGTGATTAAGGCGTTTGTAATGGTTATGAACGGCAACAGACAGAACCCGTTTTGCATAGGCCTGGCCAATGACATAGTCATCAAGGATTTGGCAAATTTCCTGCGGCGTTGGAACGCCTTCATGAGACTTGGTAACAGACCCCTTGCCTTCTTCGCGAATGATATCCATGCAAAGTTCAACACATTCATCACAAATGAACACTGTTGGGCCGGCAATCAGTTTTCTGACTTCGTGCTGGCTCTTCCCACAAAAAGAGCAGTAAAGTGTGTTTTTGGAGTCGTTGTTGTTTTTGCTCATATTATTTCCAAATTGTTTCCTTCAAAACGTATGAAAGAAATTCCCCGTAGCAATTCACCTCTTTTTTAAGTCAATACGACAAATAAGTTACCTTTGCATTACCGCAGAGCCTAATGGACCATTTTTTAACATAGGTCACAAGTCACAATTTCAAGTGAAAACAGAAATTTCGCGCATTTTTACCTAAACTTGATTAGGCGGCCTCGTCTCTGTGAGCGATTACCTGGTCAACAAGGCCAAATTTTTTCGCCTCGTCAGCGGTCATAAAGTGGTCCCGATCAAGGGTTTTTTCGATTGTGGCATACTTTTGACCGGTATGTTTGACATAAATTTCGTTTAATCGCTTTTTCATGGCCAAAATGTCCTTGGCATGGCGCTCAATGTCAGATGCCTGTCCGCGGAAACCTCCGGAAGGCTGATGAACCATGATCCGGGCATTAGGCAGTGCAATCCGCATACCGGCTGCACCGGCGCATAATAAAAGCGACCCCATGGACGCAGCCTGACCAATGCAAACTGTCGAAATCGGGCATTTCACATATTGCATAGTGTCATAAATAGCCATTCCAGAGGTCACAACGCCGCCCGGAGAATTAATGTACATGGCGATTTCTTTTTTTGGATTTTCTGATTCGAGAAACAAAAGCTGGGCAGAAATCGAAGCAGCCATATTGTCCTCGACCGGTCCATTTAGAAAAATAATGCGATCTCTAAGTAGACGTGAAAAGACATCATAGCCCCGAATATTATCAGTGGCGCGCTCAAATACGGTTGGGACCATAAAGTCTGTTATTACGTCTTCTGGGTGTCTCATGTCATTTTCCTACAAATCTTCGCGAATCAATTGCGGTTTTAATTATGAAATTTCGATTTTAATTACATCAATATCGACGACGATTAGTTAATTTCAAGGGGGCAATAAAAAGAAAACCCGACCTTTTTACGGGCCGGGCTTATTTTTTTTCTTTTCAACTTTGATTATAAAAGCTCATCTTCCTTGAATAGCTCTTCTTTTTTGACTTTCTTATCCGTGATTTTCGCCTGTTCGATAATCAAATCAACGACCTTTTCTTCATATATAGGCGCGCGCAGCTGTGCGACGGCTTGCGGATTTTTCTGGTAAAATTCGAATACCTGCTGCTCTTGCCCTGGATAACGCCGGGCTTCAGCCACCATGGCCTGCTGCAATTCTTCATTAGTCACATTGATTTCGGCCTTTTGGCCAATTTCTGCCAGGACCAAACCAAGGCGAACGCGGCGTTCGGCTATTTTGCGGTAGTCTTTTTCCAGCTGTTTATCAGATTTCTTGGCATCTTCTTCATCCAGATTTCCAGCTTCTTTTTCGGCCTGAACCTGTGCCCAGATATTAGAAAACTCGGCTTCAACCATACCTGGCGGTAAATCAAAGCCATGCTTGCCGTCGAGTTCGTCCAGAATCGCCCGCTTGAGTTTCAGCCGGCTTTGCATTTTATATTCGCCTTCCAGCTGCTCTTTGACAACTTCTGTCATTTTATCCAGATCTTCAAAGCCAAATTTTTGCGCCAGATCATCATCCAATTTGGCATCCTGAGCCCCGCGGACTTCCAAAACTTCTGTTTCGAAAATAGCTTCCTTGCCGGAGAGCGTATCTACGCCATAATTTTCAGGGAAAGTGACGGTTACGTCGAGTTTGTCGCCAGCTTTTTTGCCGATCAGCTGATCTTCAAACCCCGGAATGAAGGTCTCTGACCCCAAAACCAGCTCATGTTCATCCATAGACCCGCCATCAAAGGCCTCGCCGTCAATCCGTCCAACGAAATTAATAAGAACAGCGTCTTCTTTTTTCGCCTTCGCAGTTTTAGCTTTCTTTTTATATGATTTCTGACCTTGGGCAAAATTCCCCATGCGCTCTTCTAAAACTTCATCCCCGATTTCACTGTTTAGACGGGTGAATTTCAGCTTAGCGGGATCGGCCGGTTCAAAATCTGGAATCATTTCCACAGTCATTTGATACTCAAGATCAGCTTCGCCTTTAGTGACTTCATCACCATTGGCTCTCAGATCAATTTTTGGCTGGCCGGCCGGGCGTATTTTATTGTCGTTAATTGCCTTTTGGCTTGATTCATTCAGGGCATCCTCAACGACGTCTTTCATAATAGATTGCCCAAACATCTTGCGAATATGGGCTGTCGGGACTTTGCCGGGACGAAAACCCTTTAAAGAAACCTGCGGCTGCATTTCCTTTATTTTTTCTTCCAGCTTTTTCGCCAAATCCTCTTTGGGAACTTTGACGGAATAAGTACGGCTCAGGCCTTCATTTGCGACTTCATCGATCTGCATTTTGTTTTCCATACGTTAAAGACCACGACCCGGACACCTGCTCTAATTGTGGCGTCCGTAGCTTTAAATCGGACTTTCGGGGTAAAAATTTTCGCGCCTTATGTCATGGAGTGAAGCAATAGGCAACCGGCACTCACTCGGAAAAACGACTATTTTATTCAAAAATCAGTTACAATTTGCTTGTGAGTTGAAAATTCGTTTTAAGATAAAGTAATGGATATTCTTGGTCTGATAGATTCGGTTGCCCAAAACTACCCTTGGGCACCTTACTTGATCGTTTTTGCAGCCCCTTTTGTTCAGGAGGATACGGCTGTTATTGGCACTGCCGCCCTCACGGCTATTGGGAAATTGGCCCTGTGGCCCGCGGTAATAGCCATATTTTTAGGCCTGTTTTTTAGTGATATATGGAAATACTGGATCGGCTGGGCCGCTTTAAAAAATAAGACGGGAGAGAAGTTTTCTCAAAAATCAAAAGTCCTTAGCCTAAAGGAAAAAATTGAAGCGTTTCCGTTCACGACACTGGTCGGCGCGAGGTTCATACCATTAACCCGAATACCTGCCTATATAGCCTGCGGCTTCTTCCAGATTTCCTACTTAAAATTTTGTTTTTATATAGCCATAACAGGCGCGGTTTACATCGCTTTATTCTTTGGAGCTTTCCTATTTCTAGGCGCTTTGATGGCGGAACAAATTAAATGGCTGCTCCCGATTATCGGCGTCCTGTTTGTCGTGGTGATTCTCGCGTTCAACTATGTGAAATTGCGAAATTCTAACTCAAAAAATTAGCGAATCTATTTGAACAACCAAAAACTCAAAAAATTCAATTTTTACAGCTATTAAGGGACTTTCCGAATCTGATTCAAAAAGTAGTTGCATCTTTAATTGATTTACAAATTTTTCATTGTATTTTTTGTGTAATATCGTAACTATATTCGATATTTTTATAGTCTAAATATAGGCAAAAGTGATTTTTTGGCTTCCCTAAAACGGAAACAAATGTCATAGGGGGCCATCCTCAGTTTTGAGGAAGGCGGATGCCCGGTTGCCCCACATCGATTGCGGCGTCCGCCTCTTTATTTTAATTTCACCGGTTGATAATTTTCGTCATGCTTAGCCAGCACTTCTTCGGCTTTGAATTCCCGCTTGCCTATCATGAATCCAGTGACAACGGCGCTTTCGTTTTCGCTAAATAAATCCGGCAAAACGCCTTTGAAACTGACACGAATTTCAGTCGGGTTATTTACAAGTTTCGGAAGTCCTTCCTCGAGATCAATAATTGAAAATGTGGTTGTCAGATCTTCTCGGGTTTTGATGGTGCCAGGCAATACGAGGCCGCCAATTTTTATCGTTTCGGACTTCGGAACAAAACCATCAGCCAGGACTTCAGACGGATGATAATAGAACTGAAGATTGCGATTTAATGCCGTCATGATCAAAAAAACACCTGCCAGCAACAGGGCTCCAAAAACAACAATCAGAAAAATTCTTCGATTTTGATTTTTTGGCCTCATATATGAGCTATTACATTCCAAGTGATATTCGGCCAACCCCGAAACACGCTTCAAGAGAATTTGCCGCGCTTGTTTTAAAGTCCCAAGAGTGAAATAACATTTTCTATGTTTGATCAGCCAGATCTGCCGCCTGCCAGTCTTGAGTTTTCCAATGTCACGCTACAACGCGGGCAAAATGTGTTGTTCGAAAATCTTTCCTTTAAGCTGCAATCCGGGCAAATTTTATGGGTTATGGGCGACAATGGTATCGGCAAAACATCTATATTGAAACTGGCCATAGGAACCTGGCGTCCCTCAGATGGGATGATTGATTATGAAAAATCCGAAAAGCCAAGCGACACAGAACATACCATAGCCTATCTTGGACATTTTGATGCTTTTGAACCCTTATTAACCGCCCGGGAAGCCCTCGAATTCTGGGCCGACACCTATAGTTATGATGAAGACCCCGCAGGTTTGTTTGATCTGGTCGGTTTGTCAGAGCAGACGGACGTTAGGACGGGAAACCTGTCTGCAGGACAAAAAAGGCGCCTTTCCCTAGCCCGGATGATTATGGCGCGCCGTCCGATCTGGGTTATGGACGAACCCAAAGCCGCTATGGACAAACAAGGTCAGGTTTTAATCGAAGCTTTGCTATCCCGTCATATAAAGTCGGGCGGCAGCGCCCTTGTCGCTACACACGATCAGGCGCATCCATTGGGGGAAAATGCGCGCCGGATTATTTTGGAGGCCCCCTCATGATGTCGCTCATTCAGCGGGATCTAATGATTTTATTTCGAGAGCCAAAAGGGTGGCTCTTAAGTCTCGTCTTCTTTGTGCTGTTTTTGAGCTTGCTGGCCATTGCGTTGGGCGCCGATAGTGCACTTCTGCGTTCTGTGGGCGCCCCCGCTTTTTGGTTGGCCGTAACGTTTAGCTTGCTGCTGACATTTGATACTTTATTTGAATCCGATATCCGTAGCGGCCTGTTCGAACAATTCAGGCTCTCCGGTATCTCGCCTGTCACACTCGTCATCAGCAAGTTCATTACAGTATTCCTGACAAGCGTTATCCCTTTAATTTTAGTCGCGCCTCTAGCCGGGCTCCTTTATCAAATGAACTTTGCCCACCTAGCACCGATAATTCTTAGCCTGCTATTTGGTACACCGGCGATCATAGCACTGGGAGTCACGGCCGCCGCACTGCTAGCCGGCCAAAGGACGGCCGGGTTTTTGATTATTTTGCTGACCCTGCCTTTCTTGGTGCCCGTTTTGATTTTCGCTTTGGCGGGCATTGAGGCCTATTCTGAAGCCGGGCTCTGGAATACCGGGTTTCAGGCTCTGATGGGTTTTAGTTTAGTCTCAATCGCTATAGGAATTCCGGCCAGCGCCGCGGCGTTGACCTCGAACATGGAATAAAGATGATCAGCTATTTAGCCAATCCACAGAGATTTCTTAGATTTGCCCGGATTGCGGGGCCTGTGTTTATGGGATTATCAATTTTATTATTGATATTTGGAGTATGGCAAAGCCTGTTTGTGGCACCACCCGACGTTAAACACGGTGATGGGGTCAGAATTTTTTTCGTTCATGTACCCGCTGCATACATCGCCTTACTTTCTTATGTGGCTCTTTTTATCGCAAGTATCGTCAGTTTTATCTGGAGACACAATCTGGCCGATTACGGCGCCAGAGCCTTTGCCCGAATTGGACTTGTTTTCACGGCTCTGTGCCTGGTGACGGGTTCTATCTGGGGGAAAACCGGTTGGGGCACTTGGTGGGAATGGGATGGACGCATGACCTCCGTTCTTGTCTTGTTTTTTATATACGTCGCTTATCTTTTCTTGTGGGTTGTCATAGACGACTCAAAACGAGCCGCCAGAATCGCCGCGATTTTTGCCATGGTTGGCATGATAAATATCCCGATTATCAAGTACTCCGTCGAATGGTGGAACAGTCTTCATCAAACCGCGACGATTTCCAGTTTAAAAAGCCCCGGTCTGGAAACGGGTCATGCTATTCCATTTTATACGATGTTTGCGGCCTACACCAGCCTCTTTGCATGGCTGTCCATTGCGCAAGTGAAGACGGATATCGAGCGGGCCCGAAGGCGCCGCTCAGAAATTTCCGAAGGGGCAAAGATAAAGATAGAGGACATTTGAGTGCTTGATTTTGGGAAACACACTGGATTTGTTCTTTGGTCTTATGGTTTATCGGGCCTCGGAATTATGGCGCTGATTGCCTACACCTATTTGCGAGGCCGAAAGTGACCGACATATCTTTCCTCGGGTCCGCGCCGCTCCAGCGCTTGATAAACCTGATGACAAAGCTCCGGAGCGACTCAGGATGCTCTTGGGATAAGGAACAAACATTCAAAACAATTGCGCCATATACAATTGAAGAAGCCTACGAAGTTCGTGAAGCCATAAATGCCAATGACATGGATGCCCTGAAAGAAGAATTAGGGGACTTAATGTTTCAGGTGGTTTTTCATTCCCAATTGGCTTCGGAAGTTGGCGCCTTTGATTTGAACGAAGTTTGCGACAAGCTAACTGAAAAAATGGTCCGACGACATCCCCATGTCTTTGGCCCGAGTGATAACCGCAGTGCCGAGGAGCAAACTGTGGCCTGGGAAACACTGAAAGCTCAGGAACGGAAAAACAAAAACGGCCAGAACGGCATTTTAGACGACGTCGCTCTGGCCTTGCCGGCTTTAATGCGGGCAGAAAAACTTCAAAAACGTGCCGCCCGGGTTGGTTTTGACTGGCCTGATTTGGAAGGCGTGACGGAAAAAATTTCCGAAGAAGCGATGGAACTTGCTGAAGCCGCGCAAAATGGATCTGCGGATGATGTCGAAGATGAAGTTGGCGACTTATTGTTTGCTGTCGCAAATCTGGCCAGAAAACTCAAAGTCGATCCCGAAAAGGCCTTGAGACGAACGAATGACAAATTCACCAAAAGATTTAGATCCATTGAGACATACGCTCAAAACGAGGATCGTTCGCTGGACGAAATGACATTAGCGGAAATGGAAACCCAGTGGCAGGCGGCCAAACGGAAGGCTAAGACCTAAGTCATTGATATCAATTCAGGATGCTTGGACTTGAACTTTCCGATATCAACATCGCTGAGCTGAACCTGCATATGGCAAATTCCGGTCTCTTTTGTATCTTCAGTCAATACGTGACCGTGTTCATGAAGCCAAGCCCGGACTTTAAACTCGGTCGGCGGGATCGCGACTTCAATTATATCGTCCTTCGCCGTTAGAGCCGCTTCAATAGCGGCTCTCAGCGTTTCTATTCCCTCACCTGTTTCGCAGCTGATGATATGAGCATCTGCCTCTTTCTCGGACTCTTGCGTGACTTGAGCCCGCATTTCTACGCTGTCTCGGGATTCTCCTGAGAGGCGATCTGCCTTATTCCAGACTTCAATAATTGTTTGGCCGTGTTCCGGTCCCGCTTCGATCTGATCGAGAACCTTTAATACGTCGTCCCTGCGCTGTTCCGAAAGCGGGTCCGATATATCTCTGACATGCAAAAGAATGTCTGACTCTCTGACTTCCTCCAGTGTTGCTCTGAAGGCGGTGATCAAATCTGTGGGTAGATCTGCTATAAACCCCACCGTATCGGATAAAACCGCGGGTTTACCGTTTGGAAGAGGCAAAACACGGTGCGTCGTATCAAGTGTGGCAAAAAGCATATCTTTGGCCAACACCCCGCCTTCCGTCAGCAAATTGAAAAGTGTGGATTTGCCGGCGTTGGTATATCCCACGAGCGCAACAACTCTCTCAGGTGCTTTTTGCCGTTTGCTTCTTTGCAATCCCCGCGTACGGCGAACCTGTTCCAGCGCTCGGCGTAGCTTTGTCATCTTTTCGGACAAAACCCGTCGGTCGGATTCGATCTGGGTTTCGCCGGGCCCCGCCAGAAACCCCTGTCCGCCGCGCTGTCTTTCCAAATGGGTCCAAGTCCGGACTAATCGTGATCTTTCATAGGCTAAACGGGCAAGTTCGACCTGAAGCCGGCCTTCTTTCGTTGCGGCTCTGAGGCCGAAAATTTCCAGAATCAAACCGGTTCGGTCAATGACCTTTACCTTCCAGGCTTTTTCCAGGTTTCGCTGCTGAATAGGCGAAAGTCGGCTGTTTATGATAATAATGCTGACTTTTTTTGCTGCCACAACCTCTGCAATCTCGGCGATCTTGCCACCGCCAAGATAATTGGCGACATTGACGTCCCGGATTGGAACCGCTGCGGAATATACAACGTCGACTTCCAGAGCTTCGGCCAGGCCAACCGCTTCCTCGAGTTCAAACTGAGATTGTTGATGTTTTCCCTGCTGCCGGGGGTGCAAAACCACGCACCGTTCAGCCACCGCTTCGAGGTCAATCATAGACCCAGCGCTCCTTAAATATTAGGTTCGGCTTATTCGCTTTCTTCAGGGTCAAACAATTGCACGGGCGCCGATGGCATGATCGTCGAAATGGCATGCTTGTAGACAAGCTGCACTTGACCGTCTCTGCGCAAAAGAACGCAAAAATTATCAAACCATGTGACGACGCCCTGTAATTTTACCCCATTGACGAGAAAAATTGTCAGTGGAGTTTTTGACTTCCTAACCGAATTTAGAAAAGCGTCTTGTAGATTTTGTTTTTTTTCGCCAGACATTTGACCCCACCTAGTCCCTTCTATCAGTCCCAAGCGCCCCTATAGTAGGTCAAATAAGCGAGACGCAAGTGCTAAGCAAGCTTACTGTAGCTTTTATGCAGTTTAAACAAGGGAATTTACAGCGCTGGCTCTATCTCATCCATAAACGCGGGGAAAGAAAGGCAAATGCCGCCAGAACTTCAACCCGGCCAATCAGCATGAGCATAGTCGCTATAGACATTTGCGCCGAGGTAAATGATTCGAATCCCTGCTGCGGCAGGGTGGCGTCCAATAGCGGCCCCATATTGGAAACACTGGCAGCACTCGCCGCGACGGCTGTTGGAAAAGCTATCCCGGTTGCGGCAAGGGCTAAAATTCCGGCGCCAAAAACAAGAGTATAACCAAAAAAGTACATCCAGATAGAAAGAAATGCCCGATCTGGTAACTGGCGGGCTCTGAATATCACCGGCACAACGCGCGAGGGATGCGTCAAGCGGTCCATATCCGTATCAACATGTTTAAACAATAATAGCACTCGGATAAGCTTCAATCCGCCTGTGGTCGACAAAGCGCTGCCGCCAACAAGTGCCAGAGAGATAAGGATAACCGGCGGCACCATTTCCACGCCTAAAACGTGTTGGTCATAACCTGTCGATGTGGCGAAAAAAACCGCCTCGGGGATCACCGTCAGGACATGATTAAAATCTGTGTAGAAACTTGCGACGAGAATCAAAAATCCAATAACAAAAATCAGAGCTCTATGTTCAACATTACTAATGAGCCTGCGAACATCTCGCCATGTCACATTGCGAATAGCGTCCCAAATCACAGCCACATTAATCGCGCCCAGAAGACAGGACAGGCAAAGCGCAAAAGTCCCGGCGCTGTTCACGTAAAAATTAAGTGGTTGGCTGCTGGGGGTTAGGCCGCCCGTAGAGACAGAAGTTAGTGACAAACAAAAGGCCTCAAATAGCGAAGTTCCGGACAAAAGAAGGATCACGAAACAAACAGTTGAAATTATCAAATATATGGACGCGATCACGCGAGCGACGGAAGATAGATGCTGAAACAGCTCGCCTTTTCTCAGCGTGAACAAAAATGAGCGATGAACGCCCGTTCCCTGTAAGTTCAATGCCGCCAGGATAACTACAGCAAATGTCGCGACGATTACGCCCCCGGCCCATTGCAACAGACTTCGGTAAATATGCAAAGTCCGGGGCAGACTGTCAGGGTCCAAAGATGATGCACCGGTCGTAGTTATGGCTGAAACGGCCTCAAAATATGCCGATACAAGAGACGGTACCTCATTGGTCGCATAATAGGGAACGGCGCCAAATATAGGTATGATGAGCCAAAACATCACCAAAAACATTAAAGCTTCTGCAAGCGACTCACTGGCGAGCATTTTTCGAGTAATGAAAACCATTATGCTGCCAATTAACGCGCAGGCCACAGCCGTTGCGCCCAGAGTACCGGCATGATTGATTTCGCCCATGGCAAGTCCGAGCATCGCGGCTATGATCATAAGCACGACCAGCGCAAGAATACTGTTTCCCAGCCATAATATGATGCGATTTAGCGCCAAATTAGCTATCCAGTCGGGTTGTTAAAAATAATCTGTGCTGACCCTGAAGACGTCCTCAACATGCTTTAAAGCAGATGTCTCAGCTAACAAAACAATATGGTCACCCTTTTTTATAACGAGATTGTTTTCCATCCGCGCCACCTCGCCGTCCTGTATGACTGCGCCAATAGCAATTCCGTCTATTTTCACATCTTCCAGTTTTTTGCCGGCCAATAGAGAGGTATCCAATACCTCGCCTTCAATGACCTCAGCCTTGCCGTCGGACAGCGTAAATACATCCCGTATTCGTCCGCGTCTTACATGCCGTAATATGGAGGAGACAGTTGCGGCGCGCGGATCGACAATCGCGTCAATGGGCAGTTCGGAAACGAGCTCTTGAATTGAGATATCATTGACCAGACTTACAACCTGTTTAGCACCCATTTTCTTTGCCAACACGCCGGACAGGATATTGGTTTTATCATCATTCGTCAGACACAAAACAAGCTCCGCATCGGGAACTCCGGCTTCCTGCTGTATTTCGGCTTTCATGGCATCACCGTTTAATACAACCGTTTTGCGCAAAAGCTCCGCTGTGTTTTCAGCACTTTTTTTCTTGTACTCGATGACTCGGCACCGAATGCCACTGATAGCCTCAAGTTCTTTTGCGACAAATGTCCCCACATTTCCGCCGCCAATAACGACAATGTGCCGGGCTCTGTCTTCATTCGTCCCGACAATTTCGAGGAGCCTGTTAGCATGCTCTGACTGTACTATAAAAAACGCGTCATCGCCGACATATAACTGGTCGTCCGGCATGGGCACGAAAATTTCGCCTTCGCGCTTTACCCCGACAATTTCCGCTTGCAGTTCTGTAAACAAATCAGGGATTTGGCGGATAGATGTTGCAATAATGGGGCAATCTTCTTCGATATGCACACCCAGAAGTTTGACCGTGTTGTCAGCAAAGGGAACAACCTCGAAAGCTCCAGGCATGTGCAGGCGGCGCAAAATGGCCTTGCCGATTTCGACCTCCGGAGAGATGATAATATCAATCGGCATATGTTCCCGACTGTATAAATCATTCCATTCGCTTTCCAGATAGCTTTGGGCTCGGACCCGAGCCACTTTGGTCGGTACATTAAACAATGAATGGGCCACCTGACAGGCCATCATATTGACCTCGTCGGAATGGGTCACAGCGATCAGCATATCGGCAGATTCGATGCCGGCTTCTTTCAAAACATCCGGATGGGCTCCATGCCCGATGACACCGCGGACATCGAGTTCGGTTGTAACCACCCCAACTAAATCTGATGACAAATCAACGACGGTCACAGTATTCTGCTCATTCGCCAGTCTGTCTGCGATGCCGTAGCCAACCCGGCCAGCCCCGCAAATGATCACTCTCATGTTTTAACCTCATCCCCCCTTTTCGTCCCTGAGACACCCAGAGACTTTAATTTTCGATGAAGGGCTGAACGTTCCATACCGACAAATTCTGCGGTTTTCGAGATATTTCCGCCAAATCTTTGAATTTGAGCCTCCAGATAATCTCGCTCAAAACTTTCGCGCGCGTCTCGCAATGGCAATGCGATCATATGATCTTTTTTTCCTACGACCGTCGATTTCACGACAGAAACCTCAGGCGGTAAAGTATCAAGCGTGATCGGTTTAGATGGATCGCCCGTCGCCAAGATTAAAAGCCGCTCTACATTATTTCGCAGCTGACGCACATTTCCGGGCCAATCATGGGCCTGAAGCGCCGCCATGGCATCATTGCCTATATTGCGCGGCGGCAGACCGGTCGAAGCCGAAAGTCTAGAGATAAAATACTCGACTAATTCAGGAATATCCTCGCGCCGGGCGGAAAGCGGCGGCGTGTCCAAAGGCATGACATTGAGCCGATGATACAAGTCCTCGCGAAATCTGCCCATGCTGGTTTCTTTCTCGAGATCCCGCGACGTTGAGGTCACAAGCCGCACATCGACCTGAACACTCTCGCTGCCGCCAATGCGCTGAAACCTCTGGTCGACCAGAAGACGCAAAAGTTTACCCTGTGTTTCCATGGGCATATCGGCCACTTCATCGATATATAGCGTGCCGTTATGGGCGCGCTCCAAGAGGCCAATCTTGATAGAAGCACCATCATCGGCGATGACTCCAAATAGTTCTTCCTCAACACGCTGCGGCACCATACTCGCGGCATTGACGGCAATGAACGGACCCGTTGCGCGGTCCGATTGCGCGTGAATTTTTCGGGCGATGAGCTCTTTGCCTGTCCCTGAAGGACCTGTAATTAGAACACGGCTGTTTGTTGGCGCAATACGGCTGATTTTCGAACGAATCTGCGAGACCACCGCTGAACAGCCGATGAGCTCCATATCGGCGGTCGTTTTGCCTTTTAATTCTTCGTTTTCCCGGCGCAGACGGGCGTTCTCCAAAGCACGCGTGACAGTGACCAAAAGTTTCTCGGCTTTGAAAGGTTTGACGATATAGTCAAATGCACCTTTTCGAATGGCCGCAACTGCCGTCTCAACGGTGCCATGACCGGAAACAATAATAACCGGAAGCAGAGGGTTATCTTTTTTGACGACGTCCAAAAGTTCAATGCCGTCCATTGAGCTTCCCTCAAGCCAGACATCCAGCACGATTAGTCCTGGAAGCCGGCTCCTTATAGCGCTTACCGCCTGCTCGCTCGTTCCGGCCTGCCGAACCGTGTAACCCTCATCTTCGAGGATACCCGCAATCATGGCGCGGATATCGGGTTCATCTTCGACAATCAGTACATCATGCTTCATTGAGCTGTTCCTCTATTGCATTTGTGTCTGGAATTTTATGTTTAGGCTTGGTCTCTCCAAGCGGGAAAATGAGTTCGAGATACGCCCCGGTCGACCCTTCTGTCGGATCCTTGAGTATCAAGGTGCCATCATGGTCTTCGGCAATCCTTTTTACGATCGCCAAACCAAGCCCGGTACCGGACTCGCGGGTCGTAACATAGGGTTCCAATAGACGGTGACGGTCCGGAACCGGCCAGCCTTTTCCGTTATCAGATATTCCAATGACAACCCGATTATCTTTTACAAAAAGCTGCGTGGATATTTGGCCATCCGAGTAATCCAATCCTGACTGGTCAACGCGATCGGTTACGGATTCTCCGGCATTTTTATAAACATTGGTCAATGCTTGCGTGATCAGGCGTTCATCACAGGATATAATCAGACTTTTTTTACCGGTTTTGTCCTCAAGGTCATATTTGATGTCCGGAAAAGCCACACCTTGCGCGAACAGGACCCGCTCAAGAATATCTCTCAAATTATGGGATTCAAATACGGGTTCCGGCATGCGTGCAAAACTCGAAAACTCGTTGACCATGCGCTCGAGACTTCCGACTTGCCGAATGATCGTATCCGTGCAGTTATCAAAAACCTCGGGATCCTGAGTAACCTGTGTTTTGTATTTTCGCTTAAGGCGTTCAGCCGACAGTAAAATCGGCGTTAGAGGGTTTTTGATTTCGTGTGCAATTCGCCGCGCAACTTCGCGCCATGCGGAATAACGCTGGGCGGCAACGAGACGGGTCATATCATCAAAAGTCAGCACCCAGCCCTTATCGTTGACGTCAGCTTCGTAACTGGAAACCCGCAGATCAAAATTTCGAATACCCGTTTCTGTTTTGATGACAATTTGATCTTCTGTGGTGCCGTGAACACTTTCTCTTGCCCGGAAGAAGGCTTGAGAAAATTCCGGGAGCACTTGTTCAACCGGATACCCCAAAACGTCAAACGAGCCCTTATCCAGCAGCCTTTCCGCAGACGCATTCATAAGAGTCACTCGGCCTTCTTGAGACAGTCCAATGACGCCGGCGCGAACCCCCGATAGAACCGCCTCGGAAAACTGCCGACGCCGCTCCGAAAGGTTATGTTCGCGAACCAAATCTTCGCGCTGGGTCCCCAGCTGGCGCGTCATTCTATTGAGAGCACTGCCCAGATCGGACATCTCGCCCCAGTCGCCGCGAACATTCACCCGGGCCGACAAGTCTCCGCCTCTGATTTTCTCTGCCGTATTCACCATCTGGCCAATTGGGCTGACAATTCGGTTGGCCAGAATAATCCCTAGAGAAATTGCGGCATAAAGGATCAGCAAGGCCGTTTCGATGAGGATCAACAAGAATGTCTTACGAAACCTGGCTTGATCAGAATTGTATTTATCGAGAGCGAGTTCAGCTTCATCAATCCCCGATATACTTGTAAGCAAACCGCCCTGATTATCCCCCACGATATCAGGGGATAAAAACCGCAGGCCAACAAGATACATACCGTCATAACCCTCGAGACTGTTAAAGGCTATTAGGACATCATTTTCCGCCTGCTTGAGCGCCGCAAAATCACCGTTCGCATTTTCTGACATGGTTTCCAAAGCAATGCGCGTCGGGATTTCAATTTTGCCCAAAGATGGACGTCCCACATTCATATGAACCTGTCCTTGACCATCAAGAATAAGTAAAGAGTCCAGCTTCAAAGTTCGGACATAGCGCTCAACATGGGCTGTGAATGATATCCGGTCGTCAAAATATCTTCGGTTTGTCTCAAGATATATCTTGCCCTTTTCGAGTTCGGATCCCAGTTCCTGAAATTTTTCCAACACATATTCGTTCAAAACAGCATCAGCCCGTTCCAACGTACTGCTGACATTTTGCCCAAACAGATCGGTGAAGTTTTTAGAGACCAGTGAAGTCGAAAAGCCGCCGACTAGTACAGCCGGCGTCAAGGCCGCGAGGCTAAAGATCAAAATAAAACGGCGATGGAGCAAAGGCGCTGAAACACGGAGCTGTTTGGCGAATAACGTGCCCCAGACTTGAAAAAGTAAATACAGCCCTAAAAGCAAAGTAATGCCAAGATTGAACAGCAATATCGGGTAAGCAAGTTCCGAGCGCGCCGGGTTATCAGAGAGCGCGTATAATGTTCCCAAAACGGTCAAAAATATGGCCGTAAAAAAGAATACACCAAATAGAGCCGAACGGATAACCTCGGGTGTTGTCAAGGTACGACCGGCTGGTAGTTCTTTTGTATCTTTTTCGGGGCTGGACTGCATCCACTGCCACTCAATTGTTGTAATTATGCCACGCTTTTATTCAACTGTTGCATAAAATCAACTAAAACTTCAGTCATGAATTCGTCATTAAGCGATATTCAGCGCTCGAATTTTAGTGCGAAGTGTATTTCTATGGATACCCAGTATATCTGCAGCCTTGGCTTTATTCCCACCGGTCAAGCGCAGCGCCTCTATAATCAGAGGCTTCTCCACCCAAGACAGGGCAATCTGATGCGGTGTTTCATTGGCTTCTTCCGGCGTGGTCGCCAGTGTCTGGCGGCAGGCAATAGATAGCAAGTCTTCGAGGTGAGCGGCCTCTTCTTGCCGCCTTTCAGCCGGAATATCCTTGGCCAGTTCTTCGGCGACCATATCCGCCGTAATCACGTCATCGGAATATAACAGCGACAATCGCCGAACGAGATTTTCAAGCTCTCTAACATTCCCAACCCATTTGTGCCGCTTGAGCATATCCAGCGCTTCCGATTGAAACCGCCTCGTCGCGCCGCCGGTTTCCTGGGACAGAAAATATTCTGCAAGTTCAAAAACATCATCGCCCCGCTCCGCCAGATCCGGAAGCCGAATTTCCGCAACATTAATTCGAAACAGCAAGTCATCCCTGAAGGTTCCCTCCTGTGCCAGTTCCCGCAGGTCTTTGCGGGAGGCGGACAGAATTCGGGGTCTTTGTCCGGCTGGAATATTTTCGCTTTCAGTCATCAGTGCCAGAAGCGCATCTTGCTGCTCGGATGAAAGCCCGGCAATCTCGTCTATATAAATATCCCCGCCGTTCACTTTTTGCAGAGTCAGCGACAGGTTGGAAAAATCCGACAATCTCAAAAATGGTCTATCCTTACGCGGACCACCATCGTGGAGGAGTTTCGCAACAACATCCTTGCCGGTTCCGACAGACCCTCGAATGAGGACATGAAGATTGCCAGAGGCAAATCTCGATATAGCCCGATATATGGGCTGCATTGCAGACGAACGCCCAATCATAGGAAGCTTGCCGAGTTCAGCGCTCAATCGATTTTTCCGTGGGTTTACGCTTTGCCCAGCCCGTCCAACGGCCTGAACCACTTCGTCCAGATCAAAGGGCTTGGGTATATATTCGAAAACTTTGTGCTGGCCGGTTTTAATGGCCGTATTCACGGTGTTATTCCCGCTAATTACGATCACGGGGATTTCCGGCCGAGCGTCCATAAGTTCCGGCAGAGTTTCAAAAACCTCTTTGCCGCCCATCATGACATCTGTGAGGATAATGTCGCCCGCGCCACCAACTGCCCATTTCTTAAGCGTTTCGGGATTATCAGTTGCCCGCACATTGTGGCCGGCCCGAGACAAAGCCTTTGAAAGCACCAGACGGACGCTGTCATCATCTTCAGCAATTAAAACTTCGTACTTCATAGTGATCAACCTTTTTGAATCGGCAGCAGAATTGAGAATATTGTTTCCCC
>CAYQNQ010000021.1:0-20448 GCA_964418815.1 uncultured Hellea sp. | reverse complement strand
CCGGAGAGAAAGTCTTTGGAGAGCGGCGGGCGGTGATAAGGGAGGTCCGTTTCATCGCCGATGAGAACAATTTCGCCCTCCCAGCCCCCTTGGCGCAGGCTGACAACGAATTGCGCCGCCGCATGACTGGCGCCAACAACAACACAGGTTTCAGGCATGATTTACCTTACGAATTGCATCACCAGCCAGTCCGCAACCAGAGCCGGTTTCTCTTCGCCGTCAATCTCGACGGTCACTGTGTAGGTCAAGAGATGCTGACCGGGGTTTTTCTCAACGGCGTTTTTAAGGACAAAATTTCCGCGAACTTTCGCGCCGACTTTGACTGGGCTTAAAAACCGTACTTTTTCGAACCCGTAATTCAGACCCATGGCCACACCGTCAATGGTCATGGCACCCTGCTCAGCAAATTTAGAAAGGAGAGATAATGACAAAAACCCGTGAGCGATAGTTGTGCCGAACGGCGTCATCTTGGCCATATCCGGATTCACATGAATGAATTGATGGTCCTCGGTGACATCGGCGAACACATTGATACGGTCCTGCTCGACGCTTATCCAGTCGCTCGTGCCTATGACTGAGCCTATCAGCCCCGGAACTTCATCTACTTTTGCGCTTCTTGCCATGTCTTTCTCCACAAATATTAGTAATCATAGCCCGGATTTGTCCGGCTTAATTTTCTCATCAGACCCGGCCAGACGAGATTATCGCCAAGTCCCGGCACAAAGGCCGCTGCGCCCTGTTGGTAAACTTTATTGCCCATTTCCATAGGCTCTTCATTGAGCTGGCTTTCATCGCCAATGCTTTGGGCAAAGATCTGGGTCTTGCAGGCATTTTCTAGAAAATACATGCGCAGAAAGGCAATGCCGCAGGTTTTCCCCAAAGTGAGCGTGCCGTGATTTCTCAGGATCATCAGGCTTTTCTCGCCCAGATCCGCCACCAGCCGCTCGCGTTCATCGAGCTCAAGGGCAATGCCTTCATAATCGTGATAGGCGATGTCGTCATAAACTTGCATGGAGAACTGCGAATAACGGCGCAGGCCGGGCTTCTGTATAGAGACTGCAATCCCGTAAGGCGTATGAACATGGATGACACAGCCGGCATCGTGGCGGGCCATATGAACCGCGCTGTGAATGGTGAAGCCCGCAGGGTTGACGAAATATTCCGTGTCCTGACAGATTTTGCCGTTCACATCGATCTTAACCAGAGCGGAAGCTGTCATTTCGTCAAACATCACGCCGTAAGGATTGATCAGGAAGCGCTCTTCGCCGTCTTCATCTGGGAGGCGTGCGGAAATATGGGTAAACACAAGATCGGTCCAGCCATGCATGGCGCAGAGCCGATATGTGGCCGCGAGATCCTTGCGGGTCTGCCATTCTTTTTCTGAAACCTGACCTTCCAGGCGATCAATTTTTGTGGGGTCCGGAATGTTAAATCCGGCGGCCACATCAAGGGCATTATCCTGTGTCTGCATCTTACGACCTTATGAAACTTGTTGAATATGAGCCGTTATGAAGCTTTCACGAAGTAAAGGCAAGACTTCTGCTTTACAGATAGGACTTTGCGTCAACAGTTTCTATACCCAGCGCTTCGCCCACAGCGGCGTAAGTCAGCTTGCCTTCGCACACATTAAGACCGTTGAGTAAATGCTCATCGCGCCGCATGGCTTCTTTCCAGCCAAGGTCCGCCAATCGTTTGGCGTGATAGATCGTGGCCGCATTCAGCGCATAGGTCGATGTTCGCGCAACGGCGCCCGGCATGTTCGCCACGCAGTAATGGACGACTCCGTCAATAATATAAGTCGGGTCCGCATGGGTGGTCGCCTTGGAGGTTTCGAAACACCCGCCCTGATCAATGGCGACATCGACGAGCACGCTGCCGTCCATCATGGTTTTGAGCATGTCTTTCGAAATCAGTTTCGGAGCCGCTGCGCCGGGAATAAGGACCGCGCCGATGACCATGTCGGCCTCTTTGACGAGTTCAGAGAGAACGGCCGGCGTTGAACGTATGACCTTGGCTTTTGCGCCGAAATAATCAGACAGGCGTTCCATCACGATATTGGAGCGCTCGAGAATTGTGACGTCGGCCTGCATGCCAACGGCCATTTGCGCCGCGTTAAACCCGACGTCACCCCCGCCGATGATGACGACTTTGGCCGGCGCAACACCCGGCACTCCGCCCAGCAAGACGCCGCGTCCGCCGCCGTTTTTCTGCAGCGCCGCTGCGCCGACCTGAATAGACAGACGCCCGGCCACCTGACTCATAGGCTTTAAAAGCGGCAGTTCGCCAGAGGCCGATGTGACCGTTTCGTAAGCAATACAGACGGCGCCGGATTTAATCAGATCTTTGGTTTGCTCCGGATCGGGCGCCAAATGAAGATAGGTATAAAGGATTTGTCCGGGCCTTAGCATGGCGCGCTCACCGGCTTGAGGCTCTTTGACTTTGATGATCATATCAGCAGCTGCGAATATTTCTTTGGCGCTGGACTTGATAGAGGCGCCGGCGGCTTCATAAGCGGCGTCCGATGCGCCAATGCCGGACCCGGCCTGCGTCTCAACGATGAGGTCATGTCCTGACTGAACAAGCTCGGCCACGCTTTCCGGCGTCAAACCAACCCGGTATTCGTGATTTTTGATTTCCTTTGGCACGCCGATTAACATGGACACCTCCCAATTCTTTCCACCTTCCAAATACAATAAGATGGAATGATTTTTTTCTCATAAACATTGGCAATTCCGACAAAATGTCGTAAATATCACACACTTTTTTCTATTTATTCGGAAATTTTACGATGTTTGACATGATTGACAGGAATATACTTGCGGAGCTTCAGGAAAATTGCCGTCAATCTGTTGCCGAGATATCTGAAAAGGTCGGTTTGTCGCCATCAGCCTGCCATCGGCGTATCGGCATCCTGGAAGACAAAGGCGTTATCGAACGCTATGCCGCCCGGCTAAACGGAGAGAAACTAGGCTTTAATATGACTTTCTATGTGGAAGTGACACTCGAAGGACAATCGGATAAAATTCTATCAGAGTTTGAAAAAACTGCCTTGTCCCGACCGGAAGTTCTCGAATGCCACCTCATGACCGGCGATGCTGATTATCTCATCAAAGTGGCGGCGCCCAGTACGGAAGACTATGAACGAATCTATCGCCGCACAATCGCCGCCCTGCCCCATGTGAGCCGTATTAAATCCTCGCTCGTCATGAAAACAGTGAAGCGGTGGTACGGATATCCGCCTTCCTGATTAAATCTTCGCCACAATGTCTGCAAATTAACCTTTACGCCGTGGACCTGACCATTATCATCATGTAGTCGGGCTTCAGATGAGTCCATCCATAAAATTGGCCGATGCATGGGGAGGGAATTCTTTTGAAGCGTAATTCGTTTCTTGCTGGGTGTTTAGTCACGGTTCTCTGTTCGGCAGGAACCCAAGTCGCGCATGCTCAGTCAACCCCTGCCTCGAGAGTTCTTGACCTGGCGCCCGATAGCCCCTTTCGTGACCCCGACATAATTTATCTGGAAGCCGATGAGCTGATTAGCAATGACGCGGAGAACACTCTGATTGCCGTCGGCGAAGTTGAAGGCCGTTATCAGGACCGGACCTTACGCGCCGACCAGGTCACCTATTATATGGAAGAAGGGCGAGTGATTGCCACCGGCAATGTCACACTGGTCAATGGCGATGGGTCCAGTCAGTTCGCCGAGAGAATTGAGCTATCCAATGAACTCAGCTCAGGCGCGGCCTATAATTTTACGGCGCGCTTGCCCAATGGCGGGATTACCGGGGCGGCCTATGCCCAGCGGCGCGAAGACGGAATAGATCTTTACAACGCCTATTACACAGCCTGTGAACCTTGCCAGGAAGATGAAAAGAAGAACCCATCCTGGCAAATAAAGGCAAAAAGAGTCACTCAAAACTCTGAAAACAACATGATCCTCTACAAGGACGCTGTGTTTGAACTGTTTGGCCTTCCCGTTTTATATACGCCCTATCTGGCCCATCCAGACCCAAGCCGGGAACGGGCCAGTGGCTGGCTAGCGCCCTTTGGCGGATATTCGAGCTCGCGGGGTGCGTTTATTGAAACGCCTTATTATCTCCAGCTGGATGACTATTCAGAACTGACTTTGACGCCGCAAATTTTCACCAAGGTCAATCCTCTATTGGGCGCGGATTACCGCCGAAGATTTTATTCGGGCGATCTCAACATTAATGCCTCTGCAACCTATTCCAGTTGGTTTGATCGGGACGGCAACCCTTTCACTCAGGACGAATTTACCGCAGTTACAGAAGATTTACCCCTCGAACGACAACTCCGCGGTCACGTATTTGCCGACGGAGAATTTGGCTTTGGTAAGACTTGGGATTTGGGCTTCACAGCTCAGTGGACATCTGATGATCTTTATACCCGCCGATACAATATTCAATTACCGGGCCGCGCCGGCCTCTATGATGGAGACTCACGCCGGCTGATTTCGCAAGTATTTGGCCTAGGACAATCTGATAACTTCCGTCTTTCGGCCAGCGCTTACGGGTTTCAAAGTCTCAGAACCAACATCAACGAAAACGCCAATAGCGGTCTTTTTCAGATCGGCGGCGAAGATGACGACACGCTTCCGATTGTCGCGCCCAAACTGGAAGCCTCATACCACATAGATGATCCGTTAGTCGGCGGACGCCTGGAACTATTCGGAGATTTCACATCTCTGACAAGAGACATCGGCCATGACTATACAAGAGGAACGGCCGGCGCTTCTTACAACAAGACTTTTGTTCTTCCCGGCGGCATCGAAGCCAAACCTTTTGGTGAACTGCGCTATGACAATTTTGCGCTAACGCCTTATGATTTTGTCAATGATACGGATTTGAATGATGTGGATTTCGAACGCACAATTGGTCAGGCCGGCCTCGAAGTGCGGTGGCCATTCTTAAAGTCCACGGGTGATGTGGACATTATTGTCGAGCCCCGAGCGATGATTACAGAGAGCTTTGGGGACGGTAGAAATGAACAATTGCGACCTGACCTGGACGGCGACGGCATCGCTGATCTGGATTTTCTTCAGGACTCTATCGACATTGATTTTGACCATAATCTTATCTGGGACTCGAACAAATCCACGGGTTTTGATATCTGGCAGGAAGGCCTAAGAGCAGATGTCGGCGGATCTGTTACAGCGCTTTGGGGTGATAATTACACCAGCTTGTTTCTGGGACAATCCTTCACCGATGATGTGAGTGATGTTTTTGATTTGGAGTCGGGACTTGCCTCGAACGAACCCCTGGGGTCAGCAGACAAATCAGATATGGTCGGGCAATTTGAGCTGGCGTTCTCAAACAAGTTAATTTTTGACACACGTTTTCGGTTCGATGATGACGATAGCGAGTTTCGCCGTCTTGATACCGGTTTCAGATTTAACAGTGATTTTCTGGACGCGCGCTTACGCTACTACAAAATTGACCAAGCCATCCCCGGAGCACCAGCCGAGGAAATCAACGGAACTATCGGCGTGAATGTCACTGACAATTGGCGCTTGAGTTATAGTGCCAGCCGGGATTTGGACCGATCTGTTACGCGCCGGCAAGTATTTGGAATTGGCTATCAGGATCATTGTACACGCATAGATTTGTTCTACAGCAAATTTGACTTTTCCGGCGATTTGAGCCGTGATACGGACAGCTTTGGAATCAGAATATCTTTGCTTAGCCTTGGCCAGTTTGGCGGTGATGACCGCGGGGACCGCTTCTAACCGACAAAAGCCTTTTCAACAACGAATTCAGACGGGCTGGAATTGGACCCTTCAGTCAATCCAAAGGTTTCCACGATGGCTTTTGTGTCATTGATCATATCCATGGATCCGCAAATCATAACCCGGTCTTCTGCGGGGTTCATTTTCGGTACGCCGGCGTTTTCAAACAAATCGCCGCTCTCCAGCAATGTCGTAATACGTCCCGTCAGAGGATATTCTTCGCGGGTGAGACTGGTAATATGAAGAAGCTTGTCCCCAATCATTTCGCCGACAAGCGGATCGTTCTCAAGGTCTTTGACAAGATTTAGTCCATATGAAAGCTCTGACTTCTGCCGGCAGGTGTGGGTCAGGATAACCTGCTCATAACGCTCGTAAGTATCGGGATCTCGTATCAAACTGGCAAAAGGAGCAATGCCAGTTCCTGTCGAGAACATATAAAGCCGTTTGCCGGGCAATAAGGCATCAAGCACTAAAGTCCCGACGGATTTTTTGGCGAGAATGATTTCGTCCCCTTCCTTAATTTTTTGAAGATGCGAGGTGAGCGGGCCGTCCGGAACTTTGATGGAATAAAAGTCCAGCTTTTCATCCCAGGACGGGCTGGCGATGGAATAGGCCCGCATGATGGGCTTGGTGGCCCCTTCGGGATGGAGGCCAATCATGACAAACTCGCCTGAACGAAAGCGAAAAGCCGGTGGCCGGGATATAGAAAAAGAGAACAAACGGTCTGTGTAATGTTCAACAGACAGAACCTTTTCCAATGTGGGAGCTTTCGACATAAATGCGCTCTTTTATATTCTTGCTGCAAATAGGATTTAAAGTCTTTTATTCAACTAATGCGCCTTGAATTAATCGCCAACCAAACGCAAAAACTCTGTCCGTTGCTCGACATTATGAAACTGGCCGTTAAGCGCGCTGGATATCATACGGTGCGGCGTTCGAATGCCCCGCATGGTCATACAAAGATGCTCGCCCTTCGCCAAAACGGCCACATCTTCTGTTCCGAGGATTGCGACAAGCTCATCGCTGATGTCGGATACGAGCTGCTCTTGAAGGGTGAGTTTATGAGCGTGTTTATGGGCAATCCGGGCAAATTTTGAAAGGCCCAGCACTTTGTCACTGGCGATATAGCCAATGGAAATATCACACCAGAACGGCAGCATATGATGCTCACACATGGACCAGACCCGCATGCCCGTCACACAGACCATCTGATTATGAGTGACAGCGGAAAAGGTCGTATCGAGTTTTCCGGGTTCATATTCGATAAAATCGCGCCAGAAATTGGCAATACGGCGCGGCGTTTCAACAAGGCCTTCGCGCTTTGGGTCCTCTCCCAATGCCTCTAGCAACTCTGTAACGAGCTCTTTTACGCGCGCATGATCGACTGCTTTTTTAGTCACAACTGCCTCTTTGCTTTTTCGGTTCAGGATTTCATTTTCGAACGAATGGCCGCAATTCGTTTCTTGTTGGCGCCGCGGTCAGAATACCCAACGCGGGAGGCGGATCTGATATGGACGACCCCGTCATCGCCGGGCCGAAGTTCGACATCATCAACGAATTTAAAGAGACTCGATGTAAACGTCGCGGAAATATAATCATCACTTTCTGAAGTGATTGTCCCGCCGAGCGAGGTCAGGGCTGCTTTTGCCTGCGCCATGCTTCCGGATAGCGGCGCGACCATTTTTCCTTCGGGTGTGCCGGTTTCGCTACTGGCGCAATTCGGCGACGATGGACAGTCACCCAGACGGCCTTCAATCAGGCCATTCGCAGTCCCTTTTTTGGATTTAACGCCCAGAAAGAAAAACAACACACAAACCAATAAAAAGAGGCCGATTAATATCTTTAGAAAAATCACAGATTTTCGCTTTCTAGAATCCATCTTATATACTCGTCATACCAGGTCGGGCCATGGAGAGATTGGAAAAACCCGTTATGCCCGCCAAAAGACAACATTATCCTAGAAACGCTGGAACTCAAGTTTAAACTCAGCGCATCACTGGCCTGTAATACAGGGTCATCATTGGACATAATAATCGTTGTGGGAACGTCCGTTCGCGCAAGATCGTCTTCAAATATACCGTATGACCGATAATAGTCATCCGAGCTTTTAAAATCCGAATAAGCCGGAATGAAGACTTTGGACATTTCTATAACCGATTTATGCTTCATGATATCGCTAAAATCGTACAGGTCGGGAAAGGCCGCTTGTTTTTTGCGCATGCTCGTCGTCCATTTTTTATGGAAATAGCGACGGATAAACGGATTTTGATCGACAATAGGATTTGACGCCAGAGGGTCTATTACCGGGCTGATCGTGAAAGCGTGCGCAAGATTTGAAATCGGCTGCTGGCCGCAAGCCCTGACAACACGAAGGGCGAAATTTCCGCCGAGTGAAAAACCGACCAGATAGACAGGTAGAGAGCTGTCTCTCGCGGCGACCTGTCTGACGGCGTTTTCCACCTCCGCAAATCTTGCGGAATTAAAACATTCTTCATTCAAGTGGTGGGTATCGCCGTGGTCGCGGAAATTCAGCCGGTAGACTGAAAAACCCAGTTCATAGACAAATCGGGCACTGGATAAGACATAAGTCGAATCCTCGCTGCCTTCCCAGCCGTGAAAATAAATAAACAGCCCTTTAGAAGCCGGATGCTCTGTCAGGCTGCCCTTGAGCCGAACCCCGTCTCCGCAGTCCAATATTTCGCTTTTTGCTTTCGAAACGATGTGGCCCGCCGCCTTGCGGCGAAACTTTCGGCTCGCCAAAAGCGTTTGAACCATGGCGGGACGCATCCATAACGGCGGATTGAACGTATGAAACTCTGAAACTGGACTTGTGTGTTTTTCTAGCATTTGGGACACTATAACTCGGAGATTTTATGCGACAAGCATGCAAAATTGAGTATCTGTTTTGCAGAAAGATTGATTGCGTCGATGCGTTATCAAATCTAACTGAAACTATTAGAATATTCGGACGATTGGAATGAAACCAAACAGATCAGTTATGACGGCCATAATGGCGCTCCTGCTGATAGGGGCGTGGTTCTGGTTTAATTCCGGAAAAGAGCCTGAAAAGTCTCCCCCATCAAATTCTTCGGAGCAGCAAAAAATTAAGTCATTGCCGACTGTTGTGACCCAGCGCCTGACTTCAAAGCCGCACAAAATAACTTTAAAGCTATTTGGCCGAACCAAGGTCACCCGGGAAGTTATGCTCAAAGCGAAAACCCAAGGCACCGTCATGGCAGCTCCCATCGCTGAAGGCCGCCGGGTTAAACGCGGCACGGTTGTATGCCGTCAGGATATTAATGCTCGGCAAGCCAATGTGGATCAAGCTAGGGCGCAGCTCAAATCCAGAGAAGTTGATTTTGAAGCGGCCCGAAAACTCGTCGAGCGCGGTTTTTCCACGGAAAGTCAGCTGCTGAGCGCTCAAGCCGGTCTTGATGCCGCAAAGGCGGGCGTGAAACGCGCCGAGATTGAACTGGACAACATAAATATTAGAGCCCCCTTCTCCGGCATATATGAAAAACAAATCGCTGAAATCGGAGACTATCTAGGTCCGGGTCAACCTTGCGGGCAATTGATCGAGCTGAACCCATTGACCGTCACAATTGATGTCACGGAATCGCAGCTTCCGTTTATAACGCCCGGCGGCGAAGCCGACATTGAACTCGCCACAGGCCAAACAGTGAAAGGCAAAGTCAAAGTCATCCAATCAAGTGCCAACCCGACAACCCGAACTTTCGAAGCCAAAATCGCCGTCCCGAACCCTGATTTGTCCTTGAAAGCCGGTGTTTCCGCAACCGTGACTTTGACGGGCGGCGAAGATATGGCGCACCTCGTGCCCTCGCGTGTAGTCTCTCTTAATGATGACGGAATACTTGGCGCAAAGTTTTTGGAATTTGGCGTGGTCCAATTTGCACCCGTATCTACAATTGACGAGTCTCCGGAAGGTATTTGGGTCACAGGATTACCAAACACAGTTGATCTGATCGTTCAAGGTCAGGACTTTGTCGCTGTCGGCATTGAGGCCGAAGCCCGGAACGCCGAATGACCGGCATCGTCAAATTCGCCATTGATAATTGGCGCATGACCATGGGCATTATGATTTTTGCTGTCCTTGGCGGCCTTCTAGCAATGTCAAGAATTTCCATAGACGCGGAACCTGATATCCCGGTTCCAATGGTAACCGTCAGCGTTGTACTGCCCGGTGTTTCCCCTGAGGATAGTGAGCGACTGCTCGTAAAACCCATGGAGCGCGAGCTTAAGTCTGTTGGCATGCTCAAGCGAATGGACGGTGTCGCCGCCAATTCCATCGCGCATATGATTCTCGAATTTGATATGTCCTTCGATCAGGACCAGGCTATTTCCAACGTTATCGAAAAAATCGACAGAGCCCGGTCTGAATTTCCGGCTGAAGCCAAAGAGCCCATTGTCGAAGAATTGAACATGTCGACCTTCCCGATAATGGTCATCAACTTGTTTGGCGATGCACCTGAGAGGGAGCTGCAGGAAAGAGCAAAGTTTCTTCAAAATGAACTGGAAGGAATTCCAGCTGTACTCGAAGCGAATATCACAGGCGAGCGCACAGAAGTTCTCGAAGCCATTGTAAATCCGTCGCTCATGGAAAGTGCCAACATCACCTTTGGAGAAATCGCCAACACAATAACCCGCAACAATGCTCTGGTTACCGCCGGGACGCTGGAAACAGAAACCGGTCGGTTCAATGTCAAATTACCGGGCTTGATCGAATCTCAGAAAGACCTTGGGGATCTGGTCCTGCGAAATAACGGTCAGGGCGGTATTGTTAAACTGTCGGATGTGGCGGAAATCCGCCGCGGATATAAAGACGTGCTAGCCTATGCGCAGTATAACAGCAAAAAATCCGTGTCTATCGAAGTCTCGAAAAGAACGGGCGAAAATATCGTAGACCTGAGCAATAAGATCAAAGCGAGAGTCGCAGAAATAACGGCAGGTTCCAATTGGCCTTCAACAATCAATGTTGAATTTAGCCAAGAGAAATCAAGTTACATAAATGAAATGGTGTCCTCGCTGTTTTCCTCAATCGTCAACGCGGTTATTTTGGTCTTTATCGTTTGTATCGCCGCATTGGGCTTGCGGTCTGCCTTATTTGTCGGATGGGCGATCCCGGCCAGTTTTTCAATCGCCCTGTTTCTGTTTTTCGTTCAGGGGCAACCCATCAATATGATGATTATGTTTGGCCTGATTTTATCAGTTGGTGTTCTGGTCGACGCCGCCATCGTGATCATTGAATATGCCGACCGGAAACTCGCGGAAGGGCTCCCGAGGCGGGAAGCCTTTCAAATGGCCGGCGAACGCATGTTCTGGCCCATAATTTCGTCCACTCTAACCACTCTTGCCGCCTTTATTCCGCTTTTATTCTGGGATGATATAACCGGTAAATTCATGTCTTTTTTACCCCTGACTATGATCTATGTGTTGACCGCCTCTATGATTATGGCGTTGATATTTCTACCGACCATGGGCGCATTGATCGGGCCGCGAAAAATCACAAAGTCGACTGCTAACCTGAAAGCTTTGTCAGGTGCAGAAGGCGATCCGACTCAAATCACGGGTCCTATGGGAATCTATGTACGTTCCATAAAACGACTTATTCAAATGCCGATTGCTGTGATTATGGGAACAGGTTTTATTCTTGTCACCATTGTCGCCTTATTTCAATCTGCAGTTGATGGTCCGCCGCCTAAACCCATAGAATATTTCACACCAGAAGCCAGCGATCAGATATATATTCTCGCAAGGTCTCGCGGGAATTCCACTCCGCTTAATGATCTGGAACTTGCCCAGGAAATCGAAAAACGAATTGAAGGCATAGAAGACATCCAGTCAATTTATTCCGTGGCCGGTGCGGGGGCTAATCAAGGTGGATTTGATGGAACCACACCGCAGGATATCCCTGTTGATACAGTGGCAAGAGTTTTCACGGAGCTAATTCCATTTGAGCAGCGGGACCGCAAAATATCCGAAGTCATTGATGAAATGCGCGAGCTCACAAATGATATTCCCGGAATTTTAACCGAGATAAAGACCGGAAGCCAGGGACCTCCTCTTGGTAAAGATATCGGCATAGAGGTTAGCGGGCCGGACTCCGAAGTTCTATCAGGCGTAATAGTCCAAATCCAAGAAAAACTTTTAGCCATGGACGGCGTCCACGAAGTCGAAGACACAAGACCCGTTCCGGGCATTGAATGGGAACTGGAAATTGACCGCATCGAAGCGGGACGGCTTGGTTTGAGCGTCGCAGATATTGGCTCAGCCATACAGTTCGTGACGGAGGGCGCGCTGGTCGGATTTTATCGTCCTATTGATGCCGACGAAGAAATCGATATCCGGATCAGATATCCGGACTCATATCGAGACCTCAAAGTTATGGATGATTTGAGGCTTTTGACACCCACGGGCGCTGTTCCTCTATCGTCTGTGGTGAAACGTGTCCCCAAAGACCGGCTGGACAGCATTTCCCGGCGCGGACAAAAGCGGTTTTATGAAATCAAAGCCAACACTATGGAAGGCTTTGCGACGAATGTTCAGGTGAGAGAGTTAAAGGAGTGGTTATCAGATCCGGCAGTCATACCGGAAGGCGTATCGTACCGCATTTTAGGCCAAGCGGAGGAGAACGCCGCCACAGCGCAGTTTGGATTGTATGCTGCCATTGCCATAATGTTTATGATGGGCATTATTTTACTGCTGCAATTTAACAGTTTTTATCACGTTTTCCTCACGCTCTCAGCCGTTGCCCTTTCAATATTCGGTGTGCTTCTCGGACTGACTTTTTATCCGTTTATCAGTATGGTGTTGACCATGACCGGAACCATTGCTTTGGCCGGTATCATTGTGAACAACAATATTGTTCTCATCGACACTTATCAAAGACTTTTGAAAAATGGCTACACACCAGAAGACGCAGCGCTGCGAACGGCCGCGCAAAGATTACGGCCTGTTGTGCTCACAACTATAACCACGATTGCGGGTTTGATGCCGCTCGTTCTAGGATGGCAGGCGGATATTTTCTCGGGAACATTCTCGACGAGGGGAACCTCTACTTCGGATATCTGGGCCCCGATTTCTTATGTTCTGGTCTGCGGTCTGGCCTTTGCGACAACGCTAACACTGATTGTAACGCCCGTCTTGCTGGCGGCGCCAACAGTTATAAAAAACCGGTTTAAGACAGCTACAGGCCGGAAATACCCCCAGCCTAAATCAATCCCCACTACTGCGGAATAATAGCCGAAGCCTCTCGCGGCGCAAAAATCGCCGTATATTGATATCCGCCGCCAATTAGGCGTCTGCGGACCTGCCAGGAATAAGGCATATAAAAAACTTCAAGAGATTGTTCCGGATCGCCGTTAGCCACAGTCAGGCGCTCGAAAGGTACTTGCACTTGGGACAGAATTCCGTTTTCCGTTAAGTGAGCGGCTCCGATATCAAACTGTCCTGCCGGCAGTGTATCCGGCGCAATAATATTCCAGCGCCCTCTTCCGTCCACGGCGGCCTCGCCTATGGCCGTATTATTGGCGAAAACCCGGACTCGCCCCGACAGGTCTGAAGTCCCGGCAAATATGACCCCGCCGCTTTCGTCATAATCAATAGCGCCCATGCTTATGCCGCCAGACGTCGGCAGGCCGCGAAACGGGGATTGGAAAACACTGGACGGTTTACCGGGCGCGGTTACGAGAATGAGGGCCAGCGGAAATTGATCCACCGACGCTTCGTCTACAGGCGGTGGCGGGATACGATAAATTGTTTCATCCGCAAGAACCGGCGAGTCTTCCGAAATGTACTCCATAAGACGAAGATTGAAGGGCCTATTATTGGTTATAGGAATATCAACCGACCAAACTCCATTTTCATCCGATTTTATTTGCGCAAGACTTTCGCCAAAATTATTCACGGTCAGCGGAATGTCCGGATGACCGGTTCCGCTAATGCTCAGAATATTGTCACTTTCCGAAACGCTTTCAATAAGAATAGGGCGAACCGTTAAAAGCTCTGCGTTCCCAACCTCTTCCGACGGTTCGTCATCGCCAAAAAACTGGCTCTGAACAGTTTGGGTGATTTGAACAGCAATCAAAAACAATACGGCCAGCAATAGGCCTGTTACTAACATTGATAATAAACGTGAGCGCAAAGGGAGCGCCTTTCTGATTGCCATTGCGGGTCGTCAACATTAGGCTTTTAAAAATTTTCATTCAATCCTAAAATTGAGCCAAATATGTCTTTTAAGCAGTCCTCAAAAAGCATTTGTGTGTTTTGCGGTTCAAGCGCGGGTGATGAACCTCACTATGCCGCACTCGCCGAAGCAACCGGTATCGCCATAGCTCAAAGCGGATATAGGTTTGTCTACGGCGGAGGCTCGTTCGGACTGATGGGAATATCGGCGCGGGCGGCTTTTAAGATCAGCGGAAACGTCTTGGGTATAATTCCTGAATTTCTGGTTCGGAGCGAAGGTGCGTTTACGGAAGCCGACCATAGGGTTGTCCCGGATATGCATGTTCGCAAAATGGAGATGTATAAAGAAAGCGATGCATTTATAATTTTACCCGGCGGCATCGGAACCATCGAGGAAGTGGTGGAAGTGCTGTCTTGGACGCGGCTGCAGCTGCATCAAAAGCCCTTCATATTTTTATCAGAAAATGAATATTGGGCACCCTTGGTCGCGCTCATCAAACACACAGTTTCAAAAGGCTTCACGCCTGAATGGATAGAGAATGAGTTACTACAAGCAAGCAATACCAAGGACGCCATATTGGCGATTGAAAAAGCGTGGCAAAGACCGAAACAAACAAGATCAATCTGGGTCGATTATGAGAGCTCTTAACCTAAGTTTGCGTTGCGCCTATTAGGAGCTCTTTTCCAAGTTTTTCGAGCCATTTGGCATCCGTGCCATCAAAACTTCCGAAATCAACAGAGTCCACATCCAAAACTGACGCGAGCTTTCCGGCCGCGTCGAAAACCGGGACGACGATTTCCGAGTTCGAACGGCTATCGCAGGCGATATGACCCGGGAACTTATGAACATCTTCGACGATCTGGGTTTCGAGCGTGGCCGCCGCCGCGCCGCACACCCCTTTGCCAAACGGAATTCTCAAACATCCAAGCGTGCCTTGATAAGGCCCCACAACCAATTCATTTTTTTTGACCGGATCGACCAGATAAAACCCCGTCCAGAAATAATCCTCAAAGGCCTGACTCAGAAGACAGGCAGCTGAAGCATATCTGGCGATCGCGCTGGGCTCGCCGGAGTTTACGGCTTCTATCTGTTTTAGCACGTCTTCGTAGATTTCGTTTTTATCCATTTTTTGACCTCACAATTCGAGCCCAATAGGCGGTAAATTTAGTAAAATCCACCCTTAGCTTAAGCAAATAAACACCTGCACGTAAAAAGCGTTACGCCTTGCGCCATTATTACGAGGCTGTTATTGGGCGCGCGTGACTGGAAACGTTTTAATATCACCATCCATCTTGTCTGCTGATTTTGCCAAGCTGGGCGAAGAGGTTGCGGCCATCGATAAGGCCGGCGCCGATATGATTCACATTGATGTCATGGATGGTCATTACGTTCCCAATCTCACCATTGGACCTTCAGTTATCAAAGCTCTCAAACCGCATACGCCCAAGCCCTTTGATGTGCATCTCATGATTGCGCCGGTTGACCCGCTTATCGAAGAATTTGTGAATGCGGGCGCTGACATCATAACCGTTCATCCCGATGCCGGGCCTCATCTTCACCGGACTCTCCAGTCTATTCGAAGCCACGGCGTTCGTTGCGGCGTTGCGCTTAATCCCGGCGCCCATGCGGACGCAATCGACTATGTCATTGATGACATTGATCTGGTTCTTGTCATGAGTGTGAATCCAGGATTTGGCGGGCAAAGTTTTATCCGCTCACAGCTGGCTAAAATCGAGTCTTTGAGACAAAAAATAGATCGGTCGGGCCGCGAAATAATTTTGGAGGTGGACGGCGGCGTTAATCCTCTAACAGCTCAAGACTGTATCAAGGCCGGCGCAACTGCACTGGTTGCCGGCAGCGCTGTGTTTAAAGGGGCCGGATCTTACTCCGAAAATATCTCTGCATTAAGAGGCGGTTCGGCGTCTCAAGTGGCGTAAGGCCCTTTGAAGATGCGGCGCTTCCCGCTCAATCAGGTCGTCAAGACATCTGCAAGTCTCGCAACCCGGCGCTTGAGCGATGAACTCGGCGGACCCTTTCGAAAAATCCGGCTAAGAAGCGGCTCCATAACCACACTTGAACCTCTCAGTGTCAGAAATTTTCGCGGAGATTTGGCGGCCGGCGAGAATATCGTCAAAGGACATTTTATCTACGCTAATCAACTGCTCGATGTTGGATCCCAAGGTGACCCCTGGCCCGTCCCGGCCCCATCCGAAAGATTTGCATTTTGGCTCCACAGTTTTGACTGGCTTTGGGATCTTGCCATCATTGGAAAGCGGGACGCCAATGAAAAGGCGAGAAGATTCGTGGATCAATGGATTGATACCTATGGCGAGTGGAACGCTTTTGCCTGGGATCATGATATTCTAGCAAACAGGTTATATGCGTGGTCCAGCAATTGGAACGCGGTTCTATCGGCTGACCGCCTCGACGAAAAAGGACAGGCGCGCCGCAATAGCCTGTTTCGTCAAATTCGCTATTTGCGTTCGGGATATAAAAGGACGTCTGACGGAATTCCCAAACTCAAGGCCGCAACGGTCATAACCATGGCCGGCCTTATGAGGCCTGACAAAGCCTATGATTATTTAAACCGTGGATTAGATTGGCTGGATGAGCAAATTCATCGGCAGATATTACCCGACGGCGGACATATCAGCCGCAGACCCGCTGATTGTGTCGAAGCTTTGGAAATATTGACAACGCTTGATCAGGCTTTGGAAAAACGCGGTGTTGAAGGTTCCCCGTCTATCAACCGGGCCTTGGAACGGCTTCGTCATATTATTCCGTTTTTTCAAATGCCGGACGGCGGATTGGCGTCATTTAACGGGAGCGGCGTTGGCAACAGCCAGAAAATCAATAACCTGTTGAAGTTCAGCAAAACTACGGCCAGTCCGTTCGTGTATTGCCCCCATACGGGTTATCAGCGCATTCATCAAAATGACACGGTGATTATCATTGATACGGGCGAAACGTCGCCTTTCCCCTATGATAAGAACGCCCATCTCGCGCCGCTCTCATTTGAAATGTCCACCAAAGGCGGCCGCCTGATTGTCAATTGCGGCTGGAGCGATGAGCAAGCCTTGTCCTGGCGGGATTCCATGCGTCTGACCGCAGCACACTCAACCCTTACAGTTGGCGATCTTTCGGCCGGTGAATTAGTGGATCAGGGAATTCGCGGACAACTCTTTAGCGGCCACATCGGAGCCGATGTTGATACCGTTGAATCCACCCGGCGGGAGCAAGCTGAAGGTGTTTGGCTGGAAATGGCCCATCAGGGTTATCTATCTGGTCAGGGATTGTCCCATCGCCGGAAATTCTATGTCCACGAAAGCGGTAAGGACATTCGCGGTGAAGACAGCCTGCTTGTACCGCTGGGACATACCCCCCTGTCAAACAGTGCCCTGCCTTTTAACATTCGCTTCCACCTGCACCCGTCCGTTAAGGCAACGCTCGCTCAAGATCTTCATAGCGCTCTGCTGATTCAGCCCGGCCAAAACGGTTGGCGCTTCCGAACAGATGGCGGCCCTATGCGGATTGAAGAGTCAGTTTACCTTGCAGAAGGCGATAAACCCGTTAAAACAGAGCAGATTGTGATTTCGGGGTCCGCATTTGCCGATGGCGACGGGGAATCCAAATCAAACCGTGTACGCTGGTCATTTAGAAAACTGGAGCCGGGCACATGATCGGTTCGCTTAGTCGAATATTTAGAGTACCGCTTGTCAGCAAGCTGACAGTGATAGCCTATGACGCGCTTCTGGGCGGGCTGTGTATGTATATGGTTATTCACTGGCGGTTTGCCGTTGCAGACGAAACTATTCCTGTTGGCATTGCCGAAAGCGCCACAATGGTGTTCGTTTTGGCCTGTATCGCCAGCTGGATATTGACCGATGCCCATAAGGCAGTCTGGCGGTTTATTTCGCTGGATGATGTTAAAAACCTGTTCCAGGCTGTTGTTCTGGCCGCGATTATCGCGCCGGTTATTTTGTTTTTCTCGTTTCGGGCTGACGGATTCCCGCGGTCCGTCCCTTTCATTTGCGGTTCGCTATATTTCTTCTTGCTGGTGCTGAGCAGAATGGTGGTTCTGTTTATACAAAACGGCGATATTAGAGCGGTTTTCAGGGGCCAGAGACAAGACCTGCCAAACGCTGTACTAATTGGAACGGAAACATCTTTGTCCGATTACCTGAGAGACGGTAACCGTAAGGCAGCGGGACCCGGATATAATGTTCGCGGTCTTATTGGAACCGATGCAGACCACCGAGGCCGGTCTATCAGGGGCATTCCCGTTTTAGGCAATCTTGAAGAATTGACCGCCATTTATCAGGATTTGAAGACCCGTTATAAAAATCCACCAACCTTGATCGCGACGGATGAAAATCCGGGACGCACCAAGTCCTATAATCTAGTTCGCAAAGCCTCAGAGATAGGCGCGCCGCTGGTGAGGGTCAGTCAGTCCAGACCAGACACATTATCGCCTTTTGAAGCCTCTGACCTTATCGGCAGAGAATTAAGAGCGCTGGATATTGAACCTGTCCAGCGCTTTATCACAGGTAAGCGGGTCATGATAACCGGCGCCGGCGGCACGATCGGTTCAGAAATTACAAGACAGGTCGCCGCGCTGATGCCTGAGCGTCTCACGCTGATCGATAATTCAGAATTCAACCTCTACCAAATAGACCGCGAATTATCCGAAATGGTTCCGGACAAGAGTCTGAACTGGTTTCCGTTTATGGCCAATGTCTGCGATATGGCGAGAATGGAGGAGATTTTCATCTCCGAACAACCCCAGATCATCTTGCACGCAGCTGCCCTAAAACATGTACCTCTTTCCGAGAACAATCCAATTGAGGCCCTCAAAACAAATGTCGGCGGAACGCAGAACATTCTGGCCCTGGCAAAAAAACATGCCACGGATAGCTTCACACTGATTTCAACAGACAAAGCCGTTATGCCGACCAATATTATGGGAGCCAGCAAACGCATTGCCGAAATGCTGACCATGAGCGAAACAAAGGATAATGAGCTGTCAGCCTGTGCGGTTCGGTTTGGGAATGTTCTGGCATCGACGGGATCCGTCGTTCCCCTATTCGAAGAACAAATTGCCAAAGGCGGTCCGGTTACGGTCACGCATAAAGACGTCACCCGCTTTTTTATGACAACCGAAGAAGCCACATCGCTTGTTCTCCAGGCTGCTGCCCTAAACGCAACTGAGCGGCCTGAACTGGGATCTATCTATGTTTTGGAAATGGGCGAGCCCGTTAAAATTAATAAGCTTGCCCGACAACTCATTCGGCTGCGCGGACTGGTGCCGGACCGGGATATACAGATAGTCTATACGGGCCTGCGCTCCGGCGAAAAGCTGAAAGAAAAAATCAGCTATGACGAAGAGCATTTGGAGACAACCTATGTGGACGGTGTCAACCGTTTTACCGGAGTCAACAACGCCAAAAAATCCAGAAAAACGACAATCGAAGCCTTGCTTCAAAATGTACACAGCCGTGACCGGAAATTGATCAAAAAATCACTTGCGAAATTGCTGCCGGATTATAAACCCAACGGTACTTTAACCGTTGAGTCTAAACTCCCAGATAACGTCACACAATTACATGCCAAATCCAAACCCTGACCTGCCGCCGTTTGATCCGTCAAGACTGACAAGTATCAAACGGGCCCTTATCTCTGTTTCCGATAAGTCCAAATTGATTGAACAAGCCAAGGCCCTTCATGACCGGGGGGTGAAACTCGTCTCGACCGGCGGGACCAAGCGCGCCATTCAAGCGGCCGGATTACCGGTCAAAGATGTGAGCGAGCTGACTCAATTTCCGGAGATGATGGATGGCAGAGTCAAGACGCTGCACCCCATGGTTCACGGCGGACTACTGGGCGATCGGGATTTAAATACGCACAAAAAGGCCATGAAAGACCAAGGCATCTTATCGATCGATTTGCTGATCGTAAATTTATACCCGTTTGAAAAAGCCGTTGCCTCTGGCGGCGCCTATGAAATGTGCGTTGAGAACATCGATATTGGCGGCCCGGCAATGATCAGGGCCGGCGCAAAAAACCACGCACATGTAGCCGTCTGCGTCGATAGTTCGGATGTTGATGCTGTCCTCGCCGAGATGGATGACAATAACGGCCAGGTTTCCGGAACACTGCGCCGAAAACTCGCCGCCAAAGCCTATGCCCGCTCGGCCGCCTATGACGCGGCTATCGCCAATTATTTCGCAGGCGTTATTGGCGAAACGCCCGAATATCGCGCGCAGGCTGGGTCCCTGAAACAGGAACTCCGTTACGGCGAAAACCCGCACCAAACGGCGGCCTTTTACGGCGATGGATCAAACAGACCCGGCGTGGCCACCGCCGAGCAAATACAGGGCAAGGCTCTATCTTATAATAATATCAATGATACGGACGCCGCCTATGAACTCGTGGCCGAATTTGGAAATGCAAGCGAAGGCGAAAAACCGGCTGTTGCAATTATCAAACATGCTAATCCT
>CAYQNQ010000020.1:10196-20543 GCA_964418815.1 uncultured Hellea sp. | reverse complement strand
AAAAATTACGGGCTGCCGATTACGCTTGTCCTCAACATGATGGATATGGCGACCCGGGACGGTATCGAGATTGACGTCAAGGCCCTGGAAAAAGAACTGGGCGTTCCGGTTATTTCCTGCGTTGCGGTTAGGGCTTCTGGCCGGGCGCATTTGATGGAATATCTGGAAAGATGGCTGCCCGCGCTTCAAGCCGGATCGGCGGCGGTGCCTTCAAGTGAGCCCGATACGCTTAAATCTTTGCAACAACGCGCGCGCCTGGTTTCCAGCCGCGCCGTCACGCATAATAAATCAGCCGAAAGCCAGAGCGACGCCATAGATAAATTCGTGCTACATCCTGTGATCGGGCCGATTATCCTGGCGCTTATTCTCTTATTGATGTTCCAGGCCGTTTATACATGGGCAGTGCCTTTTATGGACGGCATTGGCTGGATATTTGAAAAAGCCAAGGCTGTCGTTGAGAGCAATCTTCCTGAGGGCTGGTTCAGATCGCTTTTGGCCGATGGAATAATTGAAGGCGTTGGCGCGGTTCTTGTTTTTATCCCCCAGATCGTTATCCTCTTTATGTTTATTCTGGCGCTGGAGGCTTCCGGCTATATGGCGCGCGCCGCATTTCTTGTCGATACGCTCATGGCCAAGGTGGGGCTTAATGGACGAGCGTTCATACCGCTATTATCCAGTTTTGCCTGCGCAATTCCAGGCATTATGGCCGCGCGCTCCATTGAAGGCGAACGAGATCGCTTAACGACAATCCTGATTGCGCCGCTCATGACCTGCTCGGCTCGGTGGCCGGTCTATTTTCTGATCATAGCGGCCTTTATACCGGCGACAAAAGTCGGCATATTTAACCTTCAGGGATTAGTGGCGTTTGGGCTTGTGTTGGCGGGAATTGTATTCGCCCTGATCGCAGCCTTTGTACTAAAGCGAACGTTGACGAAAGGCGGGAATTCCACACTATTACTGGAGCTTCCCAGCTATAAAACGCCTGTGCTTAAGGACTATCTTCGCGGGCTGTGGGATCGGGCGATGATTTTTGTGAGCCGTGCGGGCCGTGTCATTTTACCGGCGTCCATACTCGTTTGGTTTTTTACCCGATATCCCAACAGGGAAAATGGGCTGGACGGCACTTATGCCGGCGCGGTTGGAAATTTTTTGGAGCCGATATTCGCGCCGATTGGGTTCACGGTCGAAATGATCATTTCTTTAATACCGGCTATGGCGGCGCGTGAAGTGGCGGTGAGTTCTCTTGGAACGATTTATGCGCAGGATGAAGGGATCGCTGAAGAGGCGCTGGGCGGGATGCTTGCCGCCGACTGGAGCCTTGCGACGGCGCTGGCTTTTCTGGCCTGGTTTGTCTTTGCGCCGCAATGTCTCTCGACTCTGGCTGTGATGCGCAAGGAAACTCATGGCTGGAAATGGCCTATATTTGCTTTCACCTATCTGTTTATCCTCGCTTATTTGGCTGCTGGCGCTACCTATCACATTGCCAAGGCCGCAGGGCTCTAATACGAATCGTAAAAAACGAATCAAAAATTTATTCAAGGGTGGTGTCTATGGCGGGGCTTTCGAAATCCGAACGCGAACATAAATTGATGTCCGGCGCTATCATCGCGCTGTCTATGGATGCGGTGCAGCAAGCCAATTCCGGACACCCGGGCATGCCCATGGGTATGGCGGATGTGGCGACGGTTCTATTCAATAAATTTCTGAAGTTTGATAACAAAGCGCCGGACTGGCCCGATAGGGACAGGTTTATCCTTTCTGCTGGTCATGGCTCCATGCTGATTTATTCCCTGCTTCACCTCACAGGCTACAAAGCCATGACCATGGACCAGATCCGAAATTTCCGGCAGCTCGGTTCCAATACGGCCGGCCATCCAGAATATGGCCACACGCCGGGAGTTGAAACAACCACAGGTCCTTTGGGGCAAGGCATTGCTAATGCGGTCGGGTTTGCGCTGGCCGAGCGCCATATGAATGCGCGCTACGGCGATGATCTTGTCGATCATCATACCTATGTTATTGCTGGAGATGGCTGTCTGATGGAAGGCATATGCCAGGAAGCTATCAGTCTTGCCGGACATTTAAAGCTAAGCAAGCTCATCGTATTTTGGGACGATAATTCCATTACCATTGATGGTTCGGTCGATATTTCTGACAGTACGGATCAGGTTGCCCGCTTCAAAGCCTCGGGATGGAATGTCATTTCTATTGATGGCCATAATGATAAGAAGATTGCCGCCGCGATTCGCAAGGCGCATAAGTCTGACAAGCCGACCATGATCGCTTGTAAAACCGTTATCGCCAATCACGCGCCGACCAAAGCCGGGACGTCTAAAGCCCATGGGTCGCCATTAGGACCGGAAGAGATACAAGGCGTGCGAGACGCAATCGGATGGCCTCACGGCCCATTTGAAGTGCCTGAAGAGGTTTATAAGCTCTGGTCGCGCGGCGGCCGTAAAGGCCGAAGTGCCCGCAACAAATGGCGCGCGCGGTTAAAGGATAGCAAAAAGGCGGATGATTTCAATCGGGCCATGAAAGGCGAGCTTAACGCAGGCTGGCAAGAGGCGATGCAGGCCTATAAGGATGAACTCGCGAAAGAAATGCCGAGTCTGGCAACAAGGGCCTCTTCCGGTAATACGCTTAATGTTCTGACAGAAAATCTGACGGATATGATTTCCGGCTCGGCGGACTTACAAGGGTCCAATAAAACCAAGACGCCCAGCACGCCGGACATACAGGCTGGAAATTATGGTGGCCGCTACTTAAATTACGGTATTCGCGAACACGCCATGGCGGCGGCTATGAACGGAATGGCGCTGCACGGCGGGATCATTCCGTTTTCCGGGACGTTCCTGGTATTTGCAGATTATTGCCGGCCATCTATTCGGCTTTCGGCCCTGATGAACCAGCGGGTAATCTATGTGATGACGCACGACTCCATTGGCGTCGGCGAGGACGGACCAACCCATCAGCCGGTCGAACATGTGGCGTCTTTGCGGGCCATTCCAAATTTGCATGTCTACCGCCCGGCTGACGCCGTCGAAGTAGCGGAGTGCTGGGAACTGGCCGTTCAGCGCACAAACGGACCGTCTCTTATCGCGCTGACCCGGCAAGGCGTTCCCGCCCTTCGGGATGATGCCAGTAAAAACTGGTCGGAGCGGGGCGGCTATGTCCTCTCAGCCGGTGAGGGCAAGGACGATATCGTTCTGGCGGCTACGGGCTCGGAAGTGCACAAGGCTGTTGAGGCTCAAAAAGAACTCTACAAGCATGATATTTCCGCCCGTGTGGTTTCCATCCCCTGTATGGAATTGTTTCTGGAGCAGGGCGAGAAATATGTGCGCTCTGTCATGGGCAAAAACCTTCCTAAGATCGCAATCGAGGCGGGTATCCGGCAAGGCTGGGACGGACTTATCGGTCTGGACGGCGGGTTTGTGGGCATGAACAGTTTTGGCGCATCGGCCCCGGGGGCAGCCTTGTTTGAGCATTTCGGTATAACCACGGATGCGCTCGTCGCCAAAGCCAAGGAATTGCTCGGGAAATAGGTATATTGCCCGAATAAAGAGACTCAGTCATAACGGACTGAATGGATAGTATCCAAAATCAGTCTAGATTAATGCGCCAATGGCCTTGGCTCAAAGGTTATAACGGCGCCGCCTTCACCAATGACTTCGTCGCGGCGATTATCGTCACCGTTTTATTGGTCCCTCAATGTCTGGCCTATGCCATGCTCGCGGACTTGCCGCCGGTCGTGGGTATCTACGCGTCTATTTTTCCGCTTCTGGCTTACGCAGCCTTTGGGTCGTCCCGGTTTATTTCCGTCGGCCCAACGGCCGTGATTTCTATTATGACGGCGGCAGCAATCGCCGCGATTCCGGCAGAGTCCCGCCTTGTTGGCGCGGCTTTTCTTGCGATCATGTCCGGCTTTATTTTGATCATTTTCGGGTTGTTTCGGGGCGGCTATATCATGAATTTCATCTCACGATCCGTTGTCGGCGCCTATATTACCGGCGCGGCGCTCTTGATTATGATCAGCCAGATCAAGCATATTTTTGGGGTTGAGGCGTCGGGGACGACCGCCTTTGCCATGATCAAGAACATCTATCCGGGCTTGTCGAAAATAAACATTGCGGCCTTGATTGTCGGGCTAACCTGTCTGGCGTTATTTTGGCTCACCCGAAATTTTCTAGCCTATGGCCTCATCAAATCCGGTCTTCGATCAAAACGGGCTAAGTTGATCGCCCGGACAATCCCGCTTTTGATAGTAGCGGTGAGTATTTGGGTGTCCTATACCGCTCAGCTTCCGCAAAAGTACGGATTATCGGTCGTTGGAGAAATTCCGACCGGCCTGCCTCGCATTGGGTTTCCCGTTTTTGGCGAAGCTAATTTGGACTCATATTTTTCTATGATCAAACTCTTGTGGTTACCAGCCTTAGTCCTGGGCCTCGTGGCTTTTGTGGACTCTATGTCAACCGCGCAAACCCTGGCGGCGAAAAGCCGAAGCCGCATTAATGCCGACAAGGAAATGCTCGCCATGGGGGCTTCCAATATCATTGCGGGATTGTCGGCCGGCTACCCGGTCAATGGCAGCATGTCCCGATCTGTGGTCAATTACTCTGCTGGCGCGAGAACGCCCGTATCGGGAATAATTGTGGCCATTCTTATGGCGCTCTCCGCCCTGTTCTTTACGCCGGTGCTACAATATTTGCCCATCGCGACACTCGCGGCTTTAATTATAGCGGCCTGTTTTTCTTTGTTTGATTTCAAAGGGATGTGGCAAACTTTTAAATATAGCCGCGGAGATGGACTAACGGCTTTGGCAACCTTTTTAGGCGTCCTTGTCTTTGGGGTTCAATGGGGCGTGTTGATTGGAGTGGTGCTGGCTATGGCCTTGCATATCCGAACAACCCTAAGGCCGAATTTGGCTTTAGTCGGACGTTTCCCCGGTACGGATCACTACCGAGATGCGGACAGATTCAAGGTCGAGACTTTCGACGAAGTGAAAACCCTGCGAATTGATGAGAGCCTCTATTATGCCAATGCCCGATATCTGGAGGATAAAGTTGCGCAGGTGGTTCAGCAGAATCCAAAAATGACGGATCTCATTTTAATGTGCCCAGCCGTTAACCGCATTGATGCCAGCGCCTTGTCGAGCTTGAAAACAATAAATGACCGCCTTAGAAGTGCTGATATTAGGCTGCATTTTTCCGAGCTTCACACCAAGCTGAAGGAAGGCTTGGCGAAGTCCGAACTTGCCGCTGAACTGACAGGGGACATATTTTTCTCTCAAAAGGAAGCTATGGAAGCTCTGGAGCCCGAGCCGGATTGGTCTCAGTTTTCCGACCACGTCGATATCCATTAAATCTTTGCAAATTCATATTTTATGGTTATGGCTGAAAAGAAGGACCGTGCGAGTGTGCGCTTTATGAGCGAACCGCAGGGCGGAAAAAAGAGAAAAACATGCCGGATGATGCACTCCCCGGCGCAGGTTTCACAGATCTCAATGGGTCTGGGTCTGTGCGTAGGAGACCCCAACATAGACGACGCAAGCGAAAAACAAAAACCTATGCCGCGCTCGATCTTGGAACCAATAACTGCCGATTACTAATTGCTCGCCCCAAAAAAGAGGGTTTCAGAGTTATAGACTCCTATTCGAAAGTCGTGCGGTTAGGAGCGGGCCTGCAATCCACTGGGAGGCTTTCTAAAGACAGCATGGACATGGCCGTCAATGCTATTGGCGTCTGCGCTAAAAAAATGAAAACAAAGAATGTTCAGCGCTGGCGCTGTGTGGCCACACAGGCTTGCCGGGCGGCGAAAAATTGCGACGAATTTCTGGACAGAGTTAAAAGTGAAACCGGTATCGCGCTTGAAATTATTTCGCCGCGTGTTGAAGCCCGTCTCTCCGTCATGGGATGTGTCAATCTGATTGATATCACGAAAGATGTGGCACTGGTCGTCGATATCGGCGGCGGGTCTACGGAGCTTAGTTGGGTTGATGTGCGAACCTTACGGGAAAACGGGGGTTTAACGCGGGCCTATCGTCCGCCCATTTCGGCGTGGACGTCTCTTCCCGTTGGCGTTGTCACGCTTTCTGAGCGGGTTCCAGAGCATGATGACAAAAAGACTTGGTATGAAGACCTGAAACAGGTCGTTCGAGATACAATTGTCGAAAAACAGGCCCATACGCGTTTTACCAATGTATTTAAGGCTGGTGAGGGGCATATGATTGGAACATCTGGGACGATCACGTCACTGGCCGGAATCCATCAAAAATTACCCTATTATCAGCGTGACAAGGTAGATGGTTCGCAAATGAAATCGCAGGACGCTGTTACGCTTTGCCGGGAGCTTGCAAGTCTCACCTATGAAGAACGTTCGAAAGAACCGTGTATCGGTGAAGACAGGGCTAAATTGCTTGTCGCGGGATGTGCTATTACGGACGTGTTGTGCGAGATGTGGCCCAGTGAACAAATCAGCGTTGCTGACCGGGGGTTGCGAGAAGGCATCCTAATGGGCCTTATGCAGCGTAGTCAAAAGCTGATGAAGATACCGGACGCGAACAATGTCTGACCGGCCTAAAAAGATGTCCGGCGGAAAACCAACGGAAACCAAACGCGGTCGAAAAACACCCAAGCAAACTAAAGAGAACGCGACCCGTATGCTGCACCATAAGGTAAAAACGGCGCGAGGACGCAAAATTTCGTCCAAACTTTGGCTCGAACGTCAGCTAAACGATCCTTATGTGAAAGAAGCTAAAATTCAGGGTTATCGGTCTCGGGCTGCTTTCAAACTCTCTGAACTCAATGACAAATATTCACTGATCAACAAAGGAGATTTGGTTGTCGATTTGGGAGCTGCACCAGGTGGGTGGGTACAAGTTGCGCTGGAGCTGGGCGCTCGGGAGGTAGTCGGTATCGATATATTGCCTGTTGATACTGTCGCCGGCGCAAGAATAGTTGAAATGGACTTTATGGATGAAAAAGCTCCGGGCGTCTTAAAGGAATTATTGGGCGGGCAACCAAATATCGTTTTATCCGACTTAGCGGCGAATACGACGGGCCATAAAAATACCGATCACTTAAAAACTGTCGCCCTTGTCGAAGCTGCTGCGGAATTTGCAATGGATGTTTTAAAGCCCGGGGGGCATTTTGTAACCAAGGTTTTCCAAGGCGGGGCGGAAGGCGGGCTTTTACAGAGACTTAAAGACAATTTTGATTATGTTCGCCATGCAAAACCAAAAGCGTCCAGAGCGGGCAGTCCCGAAATGTATCTGGTAGCCAAAAGCTTTAAAGGTTAAACGAGGTCAGGAAATTCGCTGTCTCATTAGAGCCAAGCATGCCGATAGGGCCCCAATTATAGTTCCGTATAAATGCGCGTTTACAATGACATTCCCGCCGGACGCCTTTTGCGTCATAGGCACGGGACCCAGTATTTGCTCATAGGCGACCTTGGCCAAAACCCCCACTAAAATGACTGCGGCTTCCCAGGATAAAGGTTTGGATTTTGATCTTGAATTCTGAATCAGGACTTTGATGGCTGCAGCTATAAACAAACCGTGTAAAACGCCGGAAAATCCGACATATCGGTCTAAGCCCGGGTCAAACAAAACAAAGCTAACGCTAATTCCAATTGAACAAAGCAGAATAATAGCGAGCCAGCAACGTAAGCTAAAGGTTTCTTTAAATATCAGCCAAAATAGAAGAAAGGCCGACATATTGAGAGCAAGATGGGGCCACCCCAAATGCGTGAAGTGAGCGGACAACAGACGCCAATATTGACCGCTTAAAACTCCTGCGCGGTGGTAATCAAATAGCTTTTCATCAGTTGCGTCAATGAACTGAAAAAATGCAGCCGTTACTGTAATAAACGCCGGTAATAGCCAGAGATAGTTTTTGTTCCCGATGACGTATTTGACCATATTATTTCAGTGATCATAAAAAAACTCGCCTAAGGCGAGCTGAGTTTTAACTGAAGTCTATTTAAATATTGTGCTGACATCCATTTTATAGAGCTCGGATGAATCTGATTTGCGCAAATATCCCGCCTTGTTCACAAACCAGGTTTCTTGCTCGCCATTGGCAGAAATATTGAGTTTGTATTCGAACAAAGGATAAAGTTTTTCGTAACTTCGCTCTCGGCTATCCAGAGCCGCCACTAACAAACTGATTTCATCTGTATCGGAAAACTCCTTTATCATTTCACCACTATCTTTGGAGGCCAAACTTACTTTTTCAGGCATAGAACTGGACACAGCTTGGTCACCGTCAATGTTTTGGGTTGATGTACATGCGCCAACAGAAGAAACGACACTTACAAAAAATAGTGTCGCAATAAATTGAAATATCGCTGTCATTTTAACTGTCTCCTTGCGGGGTTGATATTAGGATTGGCTCGGCCAATTAAAATTAAGAACAGAAGTCCCAAGAGCGTAAACCCTGTAGAACCGCCCCCGCTGCTTCCACTGTTGTTACTTGGCGGCGGCGGAGGGGGAGGTGTGTCAGTCACGGCCACACTCACAGAGGCTGTCGAGGCAGCGCCTGCTGGGTCGGTGACTTCTACTTCAAAGGAGAAATTTGTTTGGGCTGATACTTGCGGAGCTACAAAACTGGCCGAAGATGTATTCTCGCCGGTAAGGCTGACATTAGGCCCGGCAGTTTGGGTCCAAGCATAAGTCAAATTATCCCCATCAGGGTCTGAACTGTTAGACGCGCTTAAGTTAACTGTTGTGCCTTCTACAACACTCGAACTATTCGTAGATGCCCGAGCGACCGGTGTCTGGTTCACATTATTCACAGTGACGTTGACGGTTGATTGGTCGCTGTCCCCAAATATATCTGTAACCGTAACCGTAAAGGTCAATGTCTCTGTAGCGCTGATAGAGGGCGCCGTAAATGTCGGGGCTGCGACCGAAGCGTTAGAGAGGGTTGCTGTTGTGCCGGCGGTTTGGCTCCACGTGTAAGTTAGCGTATCCCCATTCGCGTCTGAACTTGGCGAAGCATCGAGCGTTACCATTGTGCCTTCGTCGGCGCTAATGGAGCTCTGAGCCGTTGCTGCTACAGGCGCCGTATTTCCGCCAGCGTGAGTGACAACAATAGATTGCGAGTCTGATTCAGAGCAGCCGCCGTCTGTTACTTCTAGACTTACATCGCCAATGTACACGGAAGAGTAAGTATAAACGGGTGAGGCAGCTGTACTATCTACGGTGCCATCGCCGTCAAAATCCCAAGCATAAGTGTAGGAGCCGCTGCCAGTGACATTCGACGTAAAGGTGATGGCCTGACCAACTTCCTGATCCGAGGTCGGGGATGCCGTAAAGGAAACAGTCGGTGCCGAACAGCTATCACTGCCATTCAGCGTGACGGCTCCAGTATTGCCAGGGTCCAACCAGGCGCTCAACTGCGATGATGCGGAACCGCCGCCTTCCCACTGCAGAGCAACGCGGCCATACCAATCTGGCTCATCAGTTGCATCGCAAGAAGCAAATCCGCCGGTCAATGTCCCAACAATTCTCTTATCAGCATTCCATATGGCGGAACCGGATGATCCGCCTTCAGTCGTGCCTTCTTCCCATTCACCAATCCTAAGATGTGTGCCATTCGCGGTGGGAGTATTTTCCAGGTATTGGGTGATCGATAAGGAATCATCGTCAAAACTAATACGTTTTTCGTCTCCAGCCGGGTGATGTATGGCGACCGCAGAATTTGGTGCCGAATCCGAATTATCCCACCCCGCCCAATGAACGTTAAAAGATTCGTCCGGTGCTGAGTTCAGCTCAACCAATGTCACATCACTTGGGTCCCAAGTGGCTCTTAAGGTTGCGCCGCTTTGGCTGTTGTTCTGTCTGTTACCATCTGGCGTTCCCGCGCAGGTCGATGTTTCGAAATTCCAATAAAACACCATGGAGTTTACAACTGCAGCGGTCGAGACACAGTGATTAGCTGTCAGAAAATATGGCTTTCGGTCTTGAGACGTGTTGTTGACCATTGAGCCCGTACAAACGAAACTACTGCCGTTTCGTGTGAACGAGAAACTGGCCACAGACCGAATTTCGTCGCGCCAATCATCGGCGCGCGGGCAGACAACATCGATGTTACATGAGCCGGATTTCAATTGCGCAGATTTAGTGAAGCCGCGGTAGCCTTGATTGACGGCCTTTAAATTAAAGCGCACATGTTTCTGCATTTCCTCAGGAACATTGACTTCAATATACGCTTCTCCGCCTTGAATAACGGGCGTCCAAAGTTCCTTGGCAGAATTGTGATCTTTTTCAGTATAAGGGCCTAAGACCTGTTCACCGGTTTGATCATATATGAAGAGCTCAGCCCCGGCTGGCAGAAATACGTTTTCGAA
>CAYQNQ010000020.1:0-10096 GCA_964418815.1 uncultured Hellea sp. | reverse complement strand
AAGGAAAAGGGGTTTGCCGGATCTGCGAAGCTGGGTGTGGATAGGCACATTCCTAGGCTTAACAATGGTAAACAAAATAGTTTGGAGCTTTTCATCATAATTCCCGATGTTGACTGTCTTGGAATATTAAACATTTTTTCCCAAAATGCCATATACAGATACATACTAATTAAGTGTTGCGAGCGAAATTGGCAATGAGTTGATTGCCGTCGAAACATCGATCTAACTTTCCATTTGCATAATCTCGCCAGTCTGCTAAGGCCCGCCTGCAAAAGCGATAGGAGATCCCGATGGAGATTCGGGAAGGTTTAACCTTCGATGACGTGCTTTTGCAGCCCCGCGCATCCGACATTTTGCCGGCAGACGCCAACCTGAATACACGTCTTACGAAAAAGATTTCGATAAATGTTCCGCTGATATCCGCGGCCATGGATACTGTGACAGAAGCCAAGCTGGCAATTGTCATGGCGCAGATCGGCGGTATCGGCGTGATTCACAGAAATCTATCAATTGAGGAACAGGCCGAGGAAGTCCGAAAGGTCAAACGGTTTGAATCCGGGATGGTCGTCGATCCGATTACGATTCACCCGGACGCGACATTGGCGGATCTCAGAGAGTTTAGAGAAATTCATAAATTTTCAGGTGTCCCGGTCGTCGAGAAAAATGGCCGTCTTGTGGGGATTGTTACAAATCGGGATGTAAGGTTTGCGACAGATCTATCAGAAAAGGTCAGCAGTCTTATGACGCGGGACCTCGTGACTGTGAAACAGGGCACCAGTGAAAAAGAAGCCAAGGCGCTTCTTCATAAACACCGCATCGAACGGCTTCTTGTTGTTGATGAAGAATTTCGATGTGTCGGATTGATCACCGTTAAAGATATGGAAAAGGCCGAAAACTACCCGAACGCCTCCAAAGATAGACATGGTCGTCTTCGGGTTGCTGCGGCCTCGACTGTTGGGGATGCAGGATATGAGCGCGGCGAAGCACTTATTGATGCGGGTGTCGACGCGCTTGTTATCGATACCGCTCACGGACATTCATCCAAGGTTATTGAACAAGTCAAAAGATTTAAAAAAGCCTATTCCGATCAACAGATCATCGCTGGCAATATCGCGACCGAAGAGGCGGCCAAAGCCCTCATAGATGCTGGGGCAGACGCTCTGAAAGTGGGTATCGGTCCGGGATCTATTTGTACCACTCGGATCGTCGCGGGTGTCGGGGTGCCGCAGCTTACTGCGATTATGGATGCGGTCAACGCCGCAAAAAAAGCCAAAATCCCTGTTATCGCCGATGGCGGCATTAAATATTCCGGCGACATGGCCAAGGCATTAGCCGCTGGCGCGGAAAGCTGCATGGTCGGCTCGCTATTGGCCGGCGCTGAAGAAACACCCGGCGAAGTCTTCCTTTATCAGGGCCGCTCTTACAAGTCCTACCGGGGCATGGGCTCAGTTGCGGCTATGGCACGCGGTTCCGCGGATCGATATTTCCAGAAAGAAGTCACGGATAGCATGAAGCTGGTACCGGAAGGGATTGAAGGCCGCGTCGCTTATAAAGGCCCAGCCGGTCCAATCCTTTATCAACTCCTTGGCGGCGTTCGGGCTGCTATGGGCTATACAGGTTCAAAGAGTATTCAGGCTTTTCATGAAAACGCCCGTTTTCTCAAAATCACCGGGGCGGGATTGCGAGAGAGCCATGTCCATGATGTGGCCATTGCCCGCGAGGCGCCTAACTATTCCATGCCGGGATAGGCATTGAAACTCGGCGGACGGATACAAGCCTCTATTGAGGTTCTCGAAGATATTCTAAAACGCCGCACGCCCGCGACTATGGCGCTGCGAGATTGGGGTAAATCCAATCGTTATGCTGGTTCCAAAGATCGAGCCGTTATCGGCAATATTGTTCACGACGCCCTGCGCAGGAAATCCTCAGTAGCCTGGGGCATGGACAGTGACAGTTCACGGGCTTTGGCCTTGGGGACATTGGGGTTCGTTTGGGCCCGCTCTGCAGATAGTCTTCAAAAGCAGTTCAAGGAAGACAAATTTTCGCCGGATGATCTAACCCAAAATGAAATCAAATTACTGGGCGGTACTATTTCCATTGAAGAAGCTCCGGAATGGGTGAGGGGCGATGTGCCGGAATGGCTTTGGCCGGCTTTTGAAAACAACTTCGGCGAGGAAGCGCTGGAAGAAGCCATGGCGCTGACGAAACGCCCGCCGCTGGATATCAGAATTAACAGCATAAAGGGCGAGCAAAAGAGCATTGTTGAGGCTTTGTCGGGTTTTGAAGTTAAGCCCACGGATATTTCGCCACTAGGTTTGCGCTTTAACAATAAAGGATTTGAGGCTCGGCTACCCAATATTCAAAACGAGGCCATTTACCAAACCGGCCAGATTGAAATTCAGGACGAAGGCTCTCAGCTGGTCTCGCTATTGGTCAACGCGCAGCCCGGCGAGAAAGTTTTGGATTACTGTGCAGGCGGGGGCGGTAAAACCCTCGCCCTTGCGGCAGATATGAAAAATCAGGGACAGGTCTTCGCCTTTGATATTGATAAGCGCCGTCTGGCCCCTTTGTATCAACGGGCCATGCGGGCCGGAGCGGATATTATCGACGTGCGAAGCCCGCCCGTCAGCAGTCTCGACGATTTAAAAGGCAAAATGGATAAAGTTCTGATCGACGCTCCTTGCACAGGCGTTGGTACCTGGCGGCGGAAGCCTGATGCAAAATGGCGGGTCAGCGAAGACGCGCTTGAGCGCCGCAATAATGAGCAGTCTAAAATTTTACGAGAAGCCCATCAATATCTTCGGCCCGGCGGCCTGCTGTTTTACGTCACATGTTCTATGCTGGCGGAAGAAAACGAAGCGCAGGTTTACAGTTTCATGGATGATAACCCGGACTTTGAATTGCTGTCTGCCGGAGAAGTATGGGAAGACCGATTTGGAACGGATGGGCCGAAGCCCTGGTCTGAAGACGGGCGGACCGTCACATTGACCCCGGCGAGCACCAATACGGACGGCTTTTTCTTCGCCGTCATGGAAAAACAGAAAGACTGATATGCAGCACGAACAATTATTGATCGTCGATTTTGGTTCTCAGGTTACCAAGCTTATTGCGAGGCGGGTTCGCGAAACTGGTGTTTATTCCGAAATCCATCCCTTTAACAAAGTCGATAAGGCGTTTTTGAAAGCCTTTAATCCCAAGGCAGTTATTCTCTCTGGCGGCCCGAGCAGCGTAACCGAAGCCGGAAGTCCCCGGGCCGATGACTATATTTTCGAAATGGGCGTACCTGTTTTAGGGATATGTTATGGCCAGCAAACCATGTGCCAGCAGCTGGGCGGCGCCGTCGAAACCTCGGAAGAAAAAGAATTTGGCCGCGCGGATCTGAATATTCTGGAAAATAGCCGCCTGTTTGAAGGTCTGGATGCCGCTGAGCGAGTCTGGATGTCTCATGGTGATCGCGTGAGCAATATCCCGCAAGGATTTGAAATTATTGCAAAATCTGAAAATGCGCCGTTCGCAGCCATTGAGGACGAAGTGCGTAAGTTTTACGGAGTTCAATTCCATCCCGAGGTCGTGCATACGGTCAACGGCGCAAAGATGCTGCGAAATTTCACTCATAATATCACAGGCTTCAAAGGTGACTGGACCATGGCCGCCTTTAAAGACGAAGCCATCGCTGCCATCAAAAAACAGGTCGGTAAAGGCAAGGTCATCTGCGGATTGTCCGGCGGTGTGGACAGTTCCGTTGCAGCAGTGCTCATCCATGAGGCAATCGGGGATCAGCTCACCTGCGTCTATGTGGATACGGGCATGATGCGTAAAGGCGAAAGCGATCAAGTCGTTTCCCTGTTTCGCGAGCATTACAATATCAATCTGATCCATGTGGATGCGGAAGACGAATTTTTAAATCTATTGGAAGACGTGACAGACCCGGAGCGGAAGCGCAAAATCATTGGCGGGACGTTTATCGATATATTTGAGCGAGAAGCCAAGAAAGCCGGCGGCGCGAAATTCCTCGCACAAGGGACGCTTTATCCGGATGTCATTGAGAGCGTCTCATTTGACGGCGGGCCGTCTGTGACCATCAAATCCCATCATAATGTGGGCGGCTTGCCGGAGCGTATGGATATGGAACTGGTTGAGCCGCTTAGGGAGCTATTCAAGGATGAGGTGAGGGCACTGGGGCGCGAGCTTGGCCTTCATGAAGACTTCGTTCAGCGCCATCCCTTTCCGGGGCCGGGCCTGGCTATTCGCTGCCCCGGCGCGATCACCAAAGCGCGCCTTGATATCTTGCGCGAAGCCGATGCGGTTTATCTCGATCAGATCCGCAAGCACGGGCTTTATAACGATATATGGCAGGCCTTTGCTGTCCTGCTGCCTGTGCAAACGGTCGGCGTCATGGGGGATGGCCGGACCTATGATTATGTACTTGCGCTGCGCGCTGTCACCTCCACGGACGGTATGACCGCGGATTACTATCCTTATTCTCATGAATTCTTGTCCGAGACAGCCACCCGCATCATAAATGAATGCCGCGGCGTCAACCGTGTTGTCTATGATGTGACGTCAAAACCGCCCGGAACTATTGAGTGGGAGTAGTTTGCCACATTCTTTCCCAATTCCCGGCATAGTTTAGCCACGAGCTTTGTGGCATAGTAAGTGAAATCCTAAAATGGGGAATCACTTATGAAGAAGTCTTGGCTCTTAGGCGTTCTAATCCCGATATTGTTTATAGCTGCGTGGTGGTTTGGCTACGTCAATTACGATGATCGGGACGGCGGACAGACAGCTCCATCATCAGTCACCGCTCCTACCGACATTCAGGTAAAGCCCAAACCAAAATCGGAACGAATATCAGATGCTGATTCCCGCCCGCGCACTTCGCCTGACAGAGCCTCTAATCCCGATCCGACTCCTCAGGTGACCGAAACCCCAATTATAGAGGAGCCAGAGAATGAACCTCTCGAATTTGTTGGCCAGGAGATTGATGATCGCGGGCGGAATGCCAAGGTCTGTTTTGCATTCCGGCAACCCATTGATGAAGCTGATAATCTTATTATTAGAGACTATATCGAAGTTGAGCCCGAATTTAAGTTCGCGCAGACGGTCTCTGGTAATGATCTTTGTATAACCGGGTTTAACTACGCCAAGGACTACGAAGTCCTGATAAAAAAGGGCCTTCCGGGCATACAAGGCCGAAAACTAAAGGTAGACCTTCGAGAGACGATCTCGTTCGGAGATAAACCGCAATATGTAGGCTTCGTTGGTGAAGGGATCATCCTTCCCAGAATTGGCGCTCAGGGCCTTGCCGTCGAAACGGTCAATGTGGACAGATTAAAAGTGGAGGTTTCCAGAGTTTCTGACCGAATGATCGCCCGCCGTGCCCCGGCTGTTGGGCAAACAGTCCAAGAAGGCCGTTACGGATATGAGGGGCGAAATGCCGCCACTCAAATTCGGGTGAATATTTGGGACGGCCAAGTCGATGTCGACTCTGTTAAAAATGAAAACGTAACAACGGTTTTACCGCTCAAAGAAATGGTCGGCGAACTGGAACCGGGTGCTTATATCGTCTCCATAAAACGTGATCACGAAGCCAGAGAGCGCTCTGTCGCACGCGCATGGCGCTGGGTTATCGTAACCGATCTGGCGATTACAGCATATCGCGGTGAAAACGGAGCCAATATTACCGTTCGCTCAATTGATACAGCAAAGCTGCAATCGGGCATCGATGTTGTACTTGTTGCGGAAAATAACGAAATTATTGCCACTGAAAAAACGGATCGAGTCGGCCACGTTTTCTTTCCGCCTGCCTTACTTGAAGGCAAAGGTCCAATGCGGGCGAAAATGGTTCTGGCTTATGGCAAACAGCAGGACTTTGCGCTATTGGATCTGAACCGCGCGTCCTCTGCGCTTTATGGCCAGGACATATCTGGTCGATATGTCGAAGGCGATATGGATGTCTATGCTTTTTCTGAAAGGGGCGTCTATCGGCCCGGCGAAACAGTGCATTTCACGATAATGATGCGGGATAGACTGGCTTTGGCCCAATCTGATCGCCCTTTAAAGCTCAATGTACACCGCCCGAACGGCGTCATCATTGAGACTAAGCGCATTACAAAGGAAGATATCAATACTGGTGTTGTTAATTGGGGTTACGAAATTCCGTCTTCTGCACAACGCGGCAACTGGCGCCTGTCAATAAAAGCAGACGGGTCTAATTCTTCAAAAGCCGTTGGATTTGCTGTAGAGGACTTTGTCCCTCAAAAGCTCAGACTCGCTATTAAATCGGATGACAAGCCAATTGTACCCGGCGAAATCAGGGATGTTATCGTGGATGCGCAGTTTCTATATGGCGCTCCAGGGACTGCCCTGATGGCTGAAGCTGAAGCTCGGCTCAGGCTGGATAGATTCCCCTTTCCAGACTATGGCAGTTACCAATTCGGACCCGACAATGTTCAATTTCAGGAACGTTTCATCGAAATGGGATCCGCGGTTACGGATGGTTCCGGTATTGCCGAGTTTGGCTTCGACTATAAAAACAATCCTGTAAAATCTGTACAGCCTATGCGCGTTGAAATCGTCGTAGGTGTCGCAGAACCGGGGGGACGGTTTTTGAAGGAATCTTCTAATATTCCGGTTAGAAGTGAGAGTACTTATGTCGGGATTTCGCCAAACTTTAAAGGATCTTCATTGCCCAGCGGTGAGGCTGCCAGCTTCAAATTTGTTGCGGTTGACCCTTACGGGAAGCCTAAAAACAAAAACCTGTCTTGGAAACTTGTACAAGAGGATTGGGGATATCACTGGTATCGTCAAAACGGCAAATGGCGATATCGATATGAGAACCGGGATTTACCGATTGCAGACGGCGAAATTCGCTTAAAGGCTAGCAGCCCTGCTGACTGGAATCACATGGTTGGATCAGGACGTTTTCGGATTAGCCTTTATGACGGCGATACGGTTATAGCTTCGAGACGTTTTTGGTCTGGATGGGGACGATCTGCAGGTAATTCGGAAGCCCCGGATACTCTTGAGGTCAATACTGAAAATGCGTCCGTTCAAAAGGGCGATTTGGTCAATCTGACCGTCCGCTCTCCCTATGCCGGTCAAGGTGAGTTGGTCATAGCGACAGATAAAGTCCATCTGGTTCGTCCAATATCCCTGACCGAAGGCACTTCTGAGGTCAGTTTTACCTTTGACCCGGATTGGGGCGATAGCGTCTACGCTTTGATGACTGTCTATACGCCTCGGGATAAAACCGACCGACCTGTGCCCCGACGTGCGACGGGTGTTTCATATATCGCGCTTGACCGGACGGACCAGACACTGGCTCTGGAAATCGATGTTCCTGAGGTCATCAGACCCCGGAAAAAACATGTGTTCAAAGTTAAAGTGGAGGGAGCCGAAGCCAAAAAGAGAGTGCTAGTGAACTTCGCAGCCGTTGACGAAGGTATACTGCAAATAACAAAATATACGTCGCCGGACGCAGCGAAGCATTTTTTCGGAAAGAAGGCTTTGGGGATAAGCTTTCGGGATGACTATGGCCGGATTTTAAATCCAAATTTAGGACAGCCGGTCGATGTGAATGTGGGCGGTGACAGTTTAGGCGGCGAGGGCTTAACGGTAGTCCCGACAAAAACGGTTGCCATGTTTAAAGGTTATGTGCCCGTCCGTAATGGTATGGCCCGTATTGAGCTGGACATTCCAGATTTCAATGGTGAATTAAGGCTGATGGCGACCGCTTGGAATAAACGGGCCGTTGGGAGTGTTTCAGCACCTGTTAAAGTGAGAGACAAGGTTCCAACTGTGGTTGGAATGCCGCGGTTTTTAGCACCGGGAGATAGCGCAGCAATGACATTGTCTCTGGACAATGTGGAAGGGCGTGCCGGGGACTACCAAGCAAATATCACGGCAGGAGGTGTCCTGTCAGCATCTGCTGACCCATTGTTTAAATTGAAAAAGGGTGAACGTGATCAGCAACGGGTTGATATCAAAGCCGGCACGACCGGTATCGAAGACGTTATTCTTAAAATTACCGGCCCGGGAAACTACGCCGCTAAATCTATCTATCCCATTCAAGTCCGCTCGGCTTTTTATCCTGTGACTGACAGTAAGCTTATCGAGATGGCACCCGGAGAAAGTCTCACATTGACTTCAGACTGGGTCGAAAAATATGTGCAAGAAGATACGGATGTTACCGTTTCGTTTTCTAAACTTCCCGGTATAGATCCAGCCCCAATTATCAAGAGCCTCGTTGCGTATCCTTATGGATGTACGGAGCAAACAGTATCCGTAGCATTGCCTCTTTTATACGCTGAAGATTTTGGCGGAATACCCGGGCAAACCGACCTATCTCGTAAGCGGGCAATTCAAAACTCGATCTACCGGTTATCTAACCGTGTCAGCAAAGATGGATCCTTCGGACTGTGGCGCTCCGGCGATCGATATGCTCATTCTTGGGTCGGCGTTTACGCCACTGACTTCATGTTTAGAGCAAAAAAGGAAGGCTTCTATGTCCCGGAAGATATGCTTGAACGGGTTGTTCGTGCAAGCAAAACGATGAGTACAATGCCTCGCAATTCATCGCTGCGTTATTTTGTAGAACGTCGGGGATCGAGCTGGGATATATCCCGGCGTGCGGAATCGGCAGCTTACGCACATTATGTACTGGCGCAAAACGGTGAAGGGAACTTAAGCAAGGTTCGCTATCACTTTGAAAACCATAGAAATAAAATGCGAACACCCCTGTCACACGCCTATCTAGGAGGTGCGCTCAAACTCTTGGGTGATGACCGCCGGTCTGAGGAGGCGTTCGACAAAGCAATATCTATTAAGGACTATAAAGATCAAAAAAACTACTATTATTCGGTACGCCGAGACCTTGCAGGTATTGTAGCTGTAGCTTCTGAGGTTGGCAATTTTGATCTAGCAAATTCTCAAGTGATTAAGCTTAGTGAAAAACTTCGACAGCGCCGCTGGCTTAATACACAGGAAAAAGGCTATCTCGTGCTGGCATTCAGGTCGCTTATGGTCAATTCGGACGCTCCCAAAGTCAGTGCAGAAAATGTCAGCCTCACAAATATCAAGAAAAACCCGGCGGCCAATCTGATCGCAACCGATTTGTCAAAAGATCCTGTCTTTACCAATCGGAGCAAAAGATCCATCTGGGCTAATGTCAGCATTACCGGTTCGCCAAAAGAGGCTCCTCCAGCCGTTTCGAATAAGATTTTTGTAGAAAAAACCCTTTTCACAAAGAACGGTTCCCGTATTTCCGGAGGCGTTTATCAAGGTGAAGAAATCGTCGTAAGGATCCGGTATAGAACAGACGACCAAATCTCTAGATCCATAGTCATCGCAGATTTACTGCCTGCCGGTTTCGAAATCGAGACGGTCCTTAATCCGTTTGATGGCAGGCAGGAGAAGGGACGATCACAAGGACCATATGCGTGGCTTGGAACGCTCTCGCGTCACCAGATTGCTGAAAAACGCGATGATCGATTTGTGGCCTCCAGAAACCTTTACAGTTCAGATAAATGGGCTACATCCGCCTATGTCATGCGCGCCGTGACACCAGGCCAATTTACACTCCCCGGCGTTGTTGTAGAAGATATGTACCGTCCCGAGGAATATGGATTATCGGATGCGGGCAAGATCACAATTGAGTCCGATCCAGGTCTATAATGCAGCGGATTGTTACATATCCGAAGTTTTTGCTGCGTGTCAGCATTACGTTCCTTGCTGTTTTGTTCGGCTTAAATTTTATTTTTCCTTTGCCGATTGAAGGCGCCCGTCAAGTCTCGCCAGTGGTCTTGGACAAAAACGGAAACTGGATGACGGGTTTTACTGTTGAAGACGGGATATGGCGCATTCCTGCTGATTTGAGAAAAATCGATCCTCGGTACATTGAGCGATTAATCGCAATTGAAGATCAGAGATACTGGAATCATCCCGGTGTTGATGTTGGGGCCATATTCAGGGCCATCGCGAGCTGGAAACAAGCCGGGAAACCTGTTTCTGGAGCCTCAACAATCACTATGCAGCTCGTCCGGCAAATTGAACCCAGAGAAAGAACTCTAAGCTCGAAAATGATCGAGAGCTTACG
>CAYQNQ010000019.1:18804-21008 GCA_964418815.1 uncultured Hellea sp. | reverse complement strand
AAGAGCGCTATTGAATCTGGCGATTATGATATCCTCACAAAGCTGGCGAAAACCGCTTTGGAAATCACCGCTGCCTAAATCGGAACCCCTTCTTCATGGCAAAACTCCCGTACATGCTCCCGAATGGATGAGAGCCGCGATTCAATACTGATCAGCGGAGTGATGACCTCCTTCAGTTTCCCCGCGTCAAGCGCCAGCAAAGCTCTTTTGACGGGCCCGATACCGGTTACCGGCATGGAAAGGGATTCAAATCCCAGCGCAATCAGACAAACAGCTTCGATGGGCCGGCCCGCCAGCTCGCCGCAAAGCGAAACGGGAACGCCTGCATTCTTGCAGCCATCAGCGATAAACCGCAGAATAGATAAAGAGGCAGGGTGAAGTGGGTCATACCGGTCCGAAACCCTTATATTGTCCCGGTCCGCCGCGAAGAAGAACTGCATGAGATCATTGGCGCCGACCGATACAAAATCGGCATGATCACATATGGCCCGGATCGACCAGGCCAATGACGGAGTCTCAAGCATAACGCCTACTTCAATTTTATTTGGCAGGGTTCTACCAAGTGACGAGGCCCGTTTAACCTCGGTATCGAATAACGCACGGGCTTGGATAAACTCGTCGACTGTCGTCACCATGGGAAACATGATCCGCAAGTGTTGACTGGCGGCAGCGGCAATAAGAGCTCGGCACTGATACCGCAGAAGGGCGGGACGATCGAGTCCGATACGAATAGCTCGCCAACCGATTGCCGGATTTTCTTCCGGCACGGGATCCATATAGGGCAGGATTTTATCGCCGCCCAGATCCAGGGTGCGAAAGGTTACGGGCCGGTGGCTGGCGGCCGTCAACGCCTTTTGATATAGCTCTGTCTGCTCTTTGAGGCGCGGCATGAATTCGGCCACCATGAACTGAAACTCCGTTCTAAACAGTCCGATACCGTCTGCGCCGGCAGAATCCAGGTGAGGCAGATCCACAAGAAGACCCGCATTGAGCTGCAGCGGTACATGCTGGCCATCCTTGGTTATGGCCGGTTTATGACGAACGGCCTCATAGGCTTTCGCGACTTCCCCGCGCAGGTTTATCTGATGCCTGAAACCGTCCAGAAGGCTGTCGACCGGGCGAATATGAATATCGCCCGCCTCGCCGTCGAGCAATACTTTGTCGCCGATTTCAATCCGGTCCAAAACACCTTCGGCGCGCCCGATAAGCGGTACGCCTATGGCGCGGCAAATAATGGAGGTATGGCTGGTATGAGCGCCTTCCTCCAGAACAATTCCCGCCAGTTTACTATGGTCATAATCCAGCAGTTCCGCAGGGCCAAGATCGCGCGCAAATATAATCGCACTTTGCGGAATCTCCGTCTTGCCAGGGCTTAAGGATTCGCCCGAGAGAGCTCTGAGCAGCCGGTTGGCCAGATCTTCAAGATCGTGAAGGCGAGCCCGCATATAGGGGTCCGGAGATTTCATCAGACGCGCCCGGTGTTCGTTGCGAACCCGCTCAACTGCGGCTTCTGCCGTCAGGCCTGAATGGACCGCTTCGCGCAGCCGCTTTACCCATTTCCGATCATAAGCGAACATGCGGTAAGTTTCGTAAATTTCCTTGGAGGCTCGGGACAAAGTCGCAGCCTCGCCGCTGACCATGGCATCGACAGAAGCGCGGAGCTGGGCCACCCCCTCCTCCAGACGGATTTCCTCTGTCGCAATATTCTCTGCCAAAAGATTATCCGGCGCAACCGGCGGAACATGCAAATGGGCAATGCCCTCCGCCAGACCGCCGGCGAAAGTCTTTGCCGTGATGGTCTCCGGTTTTGTCGGCGCCAGCGTAATGCCTTTCAGGCGCCCTTTTTTACCGCCGACCCTCTCATCGTCGACAATGATTTCTGCCAGCACCATGGCCACGGTTAAAAGGTCTTCAACCTCTTCTTCGTTAAAGACCCGCTGGTCCTCGCTCTGAACAACGAGAACCCCCAATGTCCGGCCGCCGCGCAGGACGGGCACGCCCAGAAATGAGTAATATTTCTCCTCGCCTGTTTCAGGACGATAGGAAAACAAAGGGTGTGACGGCGCGTCCGCTAGATTAAGTGGACGAGCTGTTTGCACGACATGGCCGACAAGGCCCTCATTAGGCTGCATCAGGGTTTTATGGACGGCGGACTTTTTCAGACCGCGCGTCGCGGAAAGTTCTAATTCCCCGCTGGGCCTGCG
>CAYQNQ010000019.1:0-18704 GCA_964418815.1 uncultured Hellea sp. | reverse complement strand
GCCACCAGATCTTCGTGATCCGATTTGGCCTTTTGTGACGATTTCGCATTGGACCTTGGAAGCGCGCCTTCTATTTTTGTCCCAAGCAAATTTTCCAGATCCGGCCGGATATCACCCGACAAATCTTTGATGTTGATAAAAATACTTTCGCACTGGCTGGTCCAGTATCGGTTCGCCATCAGCCACTGCTCCCGGATACTGACACAATCTGCGATAACATCTTTGGGCTTTAGCGCCAAAATGTATTTTTCGCTCACATGGCCCAGATGAAGGCGGTGATATAGAGACGATTTATACCGGGCCACCAGATCGTCCCGGTAAAGCATAATGGCCATGGGTTTTGCATCGAAAAACCAGCGGACAAAGGCCAGGTTTCGGTGGTCAAGAAGATGGCTGGAAAGAGCCTTAAAGCCCAAAAGCCGGTGTTCATGATCGGCGAAATAGGTCCGCGCGAAGCCGTAAGGATGACGATTGCGGCGTCCCATTTCAAATTTTTCTGCCTGCTTGTTACTGGTTCCGTGAACTTTATTTGGTCCCAGAACTTCGCCGTGGCAAAGCATACCGTCCTGCTGGTTTAGCCAAGTCCGAAGCGACGTACTGGCTGTCCGCGGCATGCTGTGGATAATGAAAAAGCGGCCTTCAAATTTGGACGGATCGGGAATCGGGGATATGGTCCTTCCCAGTTTTTTGCGAAACCTGTCTTTTATCTTGCGCATTAAAACCAGTCCCTGCCTTTAGCGGGCTCAAGACCCAATTGCGATAAATCCATATGGGGAAATATCTCCTTGATATAGGCCAAATCATCTTTCAGCCCATGTTGATCAGGAAGCACAACACCCTCTTCCCAGGATTTAGACGGGACTGGCCCCAATATTTTTTCAAAAGTCCGGTTATAGGAAGATTTCCCGCGCAAGACATTGGCCCGCTCATCGGAAAAATAAAACGGGCGAATGAAAGTGTCTCGTTTAAGCATTAAGCGGGTCATATCACCATAGGGCAAAAACATTGAATAGGCGTGATTTGCCGCCATTTTCATCCACAGCAGATTACCGCCTAAGGACGGATTTCTCTGCTCTGTAGTATATTCGCCGGGCGGCGCAATATACGCCTTATCCAGAAAATCCGCCACAATATCATTGTCTTTTAAAAGATTTGGGTGAAACCAACCTAGCTTAAGCGACCCCAATTTACGCCAACGCCGAATAAATCCGCGGGCCGGATACCGATTATTGCAAAAGGTGGAAAATGTCTGGAATTTTGACTGGTTCTGAACGGCCTGCCGGAAAGACGATACCATATAATCGGCAAATTCACGCACGTAACAAATAATGTCGACTTCCGCGCCGCGGAATTGACCGGTTAAATATCTAATCTCTTTTACAGACGCCAGATTTTGAAACTCTTCACTGGAAAACAAAAGCGTTTCATGATGGGGCTGGATTTCAGCCTTGAGCGCATCAATGATCTGATCCAGCTGCGCTGCAGCGTTTCGGCCTTTATGGCAAAGGTGAGAAAGTTCGTGATGGGCGAGACCGTTTTTGCGCGTCCCGGCAAGCGGATATAGCACGCCTTGCCGATCTAGAAACTCCCTGTGCGCCGCAAAAAAATGCTGCAGGGAAGATGTGCCGGATTTGTGCCGGCCAATATGTAGAATTATTCGCCGGATGCCCATGCTAAAGCTTCCGGTCTTTCAAAATTTTTCTGTTCAGCTCTCTCAGCTCTTTAGCGGCTTCACCTTTGACATTTTCGTTTTTGCTCAGCTCATCCAAAACAGGTGCAATGTGATTGAGAAGCACTTGTTTCTGATGCATATCTCCATAGGCTTTCTCTAGAAGGCGAATGGTATAATCCAGCACATCATCTTTTGAGGCCGCCCGTTTTTCGCCCATTTTGTATGGCGGAAACAGGGATTTGTGCTTTGGAAAATATTTTTCTCTGACCCATTCGTTTCCAGCCTCATAGACCTTTTGAATTTTTTCGGCTTGCTGAACCGTGAGGGCATCTTTTCCAAATATGGGGGCAATGGAATCCAGCACTCCAATATCCCTAATCATTCTGTCCCGGGCAACATTGCGGACACCGTCCCGCGCGGCGGGGACAGAAAGATTGGCCCATTTTAAAAACTCCGCGCCCACAAGGCTTAGGGATTCGTTTTCACGAGGCATTGCGAATTCACCTGCCTGCTCGCCCAGGCCTATGGTCTTGAAAAAATCCTGGACTGCATCTCCCGCATGCAAATCTCTTTTATCGAACAAGCGAACCTTGATTTTGCCCGGAAAAGCTTTTTCCAAATTGCCAAGCACCCCTTCAAAATTCAGACTATATGGCAGAGTGTCCTTGGCGATATTATCGAGAAAATTGTGGTTGGTGCCGCCGCCCTTGAGATAGGTGGATCTTAGGCTCAGAACCAATGAGCACTGCTCTCTGATATAAATGATAATCTCAGTTTCACTTGCCACAGACTGAGCGAAAGTTTTAAGTTTTTCCAGATCTGACTGGGAGGCGAGAAATTCGCTGGATAAAATCAGATTTTCCGCCAGCGTGCCGGCAAGTTCAGTATCCAGCTCTTTCATCATGGCCGCAACATGGCTGGCCTGCGTTCCGCCGCGTTTTTCAATAACCATCCGGAAATTTTCCCGGGCCATAGGATCAATTAGGAACATAGCTGCGAGGAGCGTATTACGGCCAATGGCAAACTGTTTGGGGTAGTAGTAACCCAGCTCTTCTAAACTGCCCCTATGAGCATCCATAGCTTTCTGGATCGACGTCGTGCCTGTCTTTTCCAGACCGACATGCAGGTATAATTTTTCAAATTTACGCATTTGAGCGGATATCAGGCGACCTCGAGTTCGAACGCGCTGTGCAGGGCGCGTACGGCCAGCTCTGTATACTCGGCATTGATCAAAACGGAAATCTTAATTTCAGACGTGGCAATCACCTCCACATTGATGCCCCGTTCAGCCAGAGCTTCAAACATGGTCTGGGCCACGCCCGTATGGGAGCGCATGCCGATTCCGACTATGGAGACCTTAGTAACATTGGAATCAGATCTTATGGCTTCAAATCCTATTTCTGCTTTGACGGATTCAAGTGCAATCAGGGCTTTTTCCAAATCCCGTTTTCCAACCGTGAAGGTCAGGTTTGCCGATTGCTCTGCCTTGGAAATACTCTGGACAATCATGTCGACAATAATATTGGCGTCCGACATGGTTTTGCAGATTTTAGCGACCATGCCCGGTTTGTCTGCAAGCCGCAGGATCGTAATCTGGGCCTCATCACGAGAATAGGCGACTCCGCTTACAATACGTTCTTCCATCATTTCATCTTCCTCACAAACTAGAGTTCCGGGGTTTTCGGAGCCGGGCTCGGCAAAACTGGTCAAAACTCGAATGGGCAGGCGATGGTTCATCGCCAGTTCCACCGAGCGGACTTGCAGGACTTTAGCGCCCAGCGACGCCAGTTCCAGCATTTCTTCAAATGCGATCCGGTTCAGTCGCCGCGCCTCCGGTACGATCCGGGGGTCCGTGGTGTAAATCCCGTCAACATCCGTATAAATATCGCAGCGGTCCGCTTTGAGGGCCACCGCCAGCGCTACTGCCGACGTATCGGAACCGCCCCGCCCGAGCGTGGATATCCGCCCATCGGCAGTGATCCCCTGAAAGCCGGCCACGACGGCCACATTTCCATCGGTCATGGAACCGTTTAAAGTTTCGCTGTCAATGGCTTCGATCCGGGCCTTGCCATGGGCCATATCCGTTTTGAGAGGGATTTGCCATCCCAGCCATGACCGCCCGCGAATTCCCTGACGGCGGAGTGCTATGGCAAGAAGCCCAGATGTCACCTGTTCACCAGTTGCGACGATGGCATCATATTCATCGTCAATGGCTCCGCCGATGACTTCATTTTTACTTTCCGCGCGGTCTTCGTCCAGCGAATCAACCAATGCGACCAAACGGTTGGTTTCCCCGCTCATGGCGGAAACAACTACTGCGACCTCATTTCCGGCTTTCGCCTCCGCCGATACGATTTCAGCTACGCGGCGAATGCGGTCGAGGCCGGCCACCGAGGTGCCGCCGAATTTCATGACGATACGCGCCATTTAAATACCTTGTTCCAAAACGCGGCGCTTTTACGCGGGCATACAGGCTTTTACAAACATATTCTGGGCTTTATTGTACAATTATGGCTTTTGCTGAAACAGCGCCCGAGCAGATCAGTTCCGTTTCCGTGGATCCCCGGGAAATGGAAAGTTTTGCTCGAATGGCCGCTGACTGGTGGAATCCTTCCGGAAAGTTCAAACCGCTACATGTCATGAACGCTTTTCGGATCAGCTTCATCAAACAGACTCTGTGCGAACAGTTTGGCCGAAACCCGGAGACAGACGCACCTCTGTCAGGGCTGCGAATTCTGGATATCGGCTGCGGCGGCGGGCTTTTATGCGAGCCTATGACCCGCCTCGGCGCGAAAGTCACGGGCGTCGATGCTCTCGAGAAAAATCTGAAAACCGCGAAAACCCATTCAGAGCAAATGTCGCTTGAAATTGACTATCGTCACGGCACAATTGAGCAATTAGTTGAAAGCGGCGAAACCCCCTTTGACGCCGTTCTCAATATGGAAGTCATTGAACATGTGGCCAATCCGCCGGATTTTATAAAAGATTGCGGCGATATGGTTCGGCCCGGCGGCCTTATGATATGTTCAACTATCAACCGGACCCTGAAGGCCTTTGCCTTTGCCATTGTCGGAGCAGAATATGTGCTCAGATGGCTGCCGCGGGGTACCCATCAATACGAAAAACTGGTTAAACCTGCCGAACTTCAGAACTGGATTGCCAATGGCGGGCTCACGCCCGACCCATCTATTGGCATGAGCCTTAACCCGCTGACAGAGCGGTGGAGGTTTTCAGATGATTTATCCATCAACTATGTGACGGTTGCCCGGAAACCATAAATTTTATATGCCCGTTTCAATGGGCGCACCGGTATCAAAATCAGGAAGGCAGCCTCATGGATCCGGCAAAGCTCAATTCGGTTTCTTCAGACGCTACGCTTATCAACTCCATATTATCGGTGTTTTCAGACAATTATGAAGCCGTTCGAGAGGTTATGAAAGATTGCCATAATCTCGAACCGGGTAAAATTCCCAAAACCAAAGCCCGCATTGGTATGTATGACCAGCTCTCTATTATTGGCAATGCAACTGAAAAGCTGGGCAGAGGGTGGGAGTTTCGCCAAACTGGGTTTTGGTCCCACGCCATGAATAATGTATTATGCGATGCAGTCCGAACGGCCCCGACACTCTCGGATTCAATGGACGTTATGGAGCAATATGGCTATTTGTGGAGTCCGCTTCTTTATATTGAAAAATTTGAGAACAAAGATTTTAAAACTATAACCTTCGAAGTCGTTGAACTGGACGGCTTGCCGCCCACCCTTGAAACAGGTCGTTTGGTTTTGCGAAATCTAGCGCTGATTGCAATTTACCGGATCATGGAGGAAACATTGGGCGGCGCCTGGGGGAAAGCTCGTCTATTGCTGAGAAAAAATCTGGATAAAGCTCAATTATTTAAACCATTTTTTTCGGGTGTTATAAACCAAGACCAAGGACGCTTTGGGCTTCAAATCGCAAGATCACTTATCACGCTAAAAAATCGGCATGCCGACCCGGCAGTTTTCCGAAAAGCAAACCTCTATATTCAATACCATGTTAATCCGGCTGATCTGGACAGAACACTGGAAGATCGGGTGACTGCTTATATTAACTCGACCCATTTTCATCGCCCGACAATCGGCGAAGTTGCCAAATCTTTGGGCATGTCGACCCGAACGCTTAACCGCCGATTGGAACATACGGGGGTATCCTTTCGAAACCTACTGGACCTCGCTTTGCGAAAACGTGCCGGAGCGTTTCTGGAACAAGGGCAATTGTCACGCGGAGAAATCGCTGAAAGACTGGGTTACAAGGATCAGGCGAGTTTTAGCCGGGCCCTGCGCCGCTGGAAAATCGGATAGTTTTGGAACCGTCAGCCACATATCTGCATCCTGACGCTTACAGTCATAGCTCCGCTCAGCCCCATCAAAGCATGGCGGATTTACCCATTGAGCGATTTGACCACAGAGTCGGTCTAACTTCCCTCCAGGTTCATATGAGCGTCATCGCCAATGACGGACGGCTATGGGCCGCAACCCCGGCAGGACTGGCCTGTTATGATGGTGTCCGTGTCAGGGTATATGGGCGACAACACGGCCTACATTCTCATGGTCTGCGCACGCTGGCTATTCATCCAGCGTCCGGAAATTTATGGATTGGAACCGACTCCGGAATAGAGGTTCTGGATGTTAAGCGCTCTGACCCGGTTAGCCTTTGGAATAATCCCCTTGGAACCGTCAATTGTCTGGCTTTGCAATGGGAAACTGCCATGGTCGGGAGCACTCAGGGATTGTGGCAATGGGATCAAAATATTGGTTTTGACCGGGTGATATCGCCCTCTGAGTCCCATGATAACATTGAGAAAATTCTAGCGGCAGCAGACGGTAGTTTTTGGGTGATTGGCTCCGGAGCGGGACTCACGCGATTTTCTACCGGCCCTAAACAAGGCGACATTGACACGCGATACCGCGTAATCGGGAAAGCCCGTGTCATATCCGAAGGACCTGATGATACCGTATGGATTGGCGGGTCAAACGGTCTTTGTCAGCTGGATTCTAAAGGCCGGTTGATGCGGCACCAAATCCTGGGCGCACCTATCGATGCCCTTTATTGGGATCGGGACGATATCTGGGTTTGTTTTAATCAGACCCTGGCGACTATTTCCGTTATTGAATTTGGTGATTTACCGCCGAAAACTCATCTTAAAAACGTGCCAATCAAACATATAATGGGCGACCGGTTTGATAATATCTGGCTATCCACTTCCGGGCAGGCTCTTTTGAAAATCAGCAATCTTCGCAGTACGATTGTCGACGGCTTTCCTATGGCTACCGGACAAATTCTATCAATATTTTCGGATGCAAATAGCCAGCTTATCGGCGGTACGTCTGGCCTCGTTTTACCCAGCGGTAAAATTATCCTGAGCGATTTGGAAATTTGGGATGTGGTGAGGGATGGGGAAGGGAAGATATGGAGCGCGACAGACAAAGGGCTTTTTTGCACACCAAATTCCCACCTATCCTTTAGTTATCGTCATGAAGATTGCAGGGTCATTCAGGCGCCTTGCCGAGCCTTGATAATTTTCAAAGGACAGCTTTATACCGCCTCGATCAGAGGTCTCGCACGGGTCGGTCTTGAAGGCGTAGAGGAAATTTTCGATCCTAAAGGACAAAGCCTGGGATATGTTTACAGCCTGCATGTGGGGCCGAATGGAAACTTATGGATTGCGTCTCTTGGGCAGGGCTTATTCTATTTCGATGGCGAGAAAGTCCGGTCTTATGACGTTTCCGGAATGGCAAAAAACAGTAATGTTTACGCCATAACCCACGATCGGGCCGGCCGTCTTTATTTCGCTCACGACAATCGTATTACCCGGCAGGACGAAACGGCCGGATTTAAAACTTTGCTGGAAGGCGACGGCTCGGTAGCCGCGTGGTCTATGGGTTGGTTGGATGGCGGTAATCTTGTCATAGGAAGCGCCAGTGGGCTCACAATTATCGACGACGAAAGCGGGCGAATAAAGCACAGGATTTCTGGAAATTTCGAGGATATTCCCTGGGAATTTACAACCAGTCGATCTCTAAAAGTTCTTGACGATAATGCCCTACTGTGCGGCTTAGGCACCGGCCTGAGGACGGTTCGCCTACACGACCTGATTCCGCGCAATGAGAGCCCACAGGCACGGCTGGCAAATGTGAGCTGGCAGGGCGTTTCCACATCTATTAATAAAAACGGCCAATTAACTGTGCCGGAGGGAAATTGGCGTGTGATATTTGAAATTTCGACGGAATGGTTTCTGGACAGATGCCAAATGAGGTATCGCCTTAAAGGTTTTGACTCTGCCTGGTCAGACTTCCAGGCTCTGGGATCCATTCAATATACCTCCCTTCCAAAAGGACGGTATGAGCTGAATACGGAAATTCGGTCTCCCTTGGCCGGAATTGGCCCTCAATCTAAAATTCTAGAATTTGAAATTAATTCGTAAATTCGTCTTTAAATAATGTCATTTGACTTAATTTGGCAAATGCTTGATGAAAAACAGCCTATTTTGGCGTATAATGCAAAATAATAGGCGTAAAACGTTATTCCCAATAGAATTTAATTTTTATATCTGAACGCGGCAGTGAATTATTTCTGTTGCTCAAGTACGGATACGCATTGTTCACTGCTACCCAAGTTTGGAAAGAGGTCAGTTTTTGACTTTCTGACCAAGGAAGCTCTGCTGAATCTAACGCGCCCCGTTATTAAGCAGGGCTTCTGGGCGCACTTTTAATCCAACACACTCGCAGCAATTATACGGTGCGTTTCAGGATCGTGAACCAGAGCGGCGTAAGCTTTGCCGGGCTCCCTTTTCAGCTCAGTTTGTCCGAAAGTTTTCAGGACCTCTAACTTATCAACAACATTGCCTATACGAAGAGTCCGGCCACCGTTTTCGCCGCGTTTAACGGCGACTTTCTGCCAGCCGGGAGTATATGTCACTAGAAAAACCCGGTCTGCGTTTGATGTAACATAAACAAAGCCGTCCATTTCCTCCACATCGACCTTGACCGAGCGATCCGTCAATGGGTTGGATTCCTGCAAGGTTTTTCGGGTATAGCGATTATTGTGATCCGCGCCGTTCAAGACAATTTGCGGGGTATAGACGTGACCCAATCCAAAGGAGGCGCTATATTCTTTCTGGCGGCGTGTGTATTCAGGATTTCCGAAAGTGTCCTTCCAGCCCAGATAATCCCAATAGGTGACACCGTAAGACAAGACCAGCTTATCCTTATCCTCCATGAGATCTCCCACGAATTCATTGGCCGGCGGGCAGGACGAACAGCCTTGCGACGTAAACAGCTCAATAACTGTTTCGGGATTATCACCGGCAAAAGCAGAGGAGGACATCCACAGGGATGACAAAATAACCGGTAGCGCTAGTCTTAAATGTTTCATGCCTCAGCCCTTACACATGATTCCCATTTGTCTCAATTCAATGTGTAGTAACAACTGCGTTACTTAAAAAAAATCCGGCTCGTGGATAATCCGGCGGCCTATCAGGAAAACCGCATCAAATCTCAACCCCATTTGTTGATAAATTTGCCGACGACCAATAAATACCTTTGCCGCGCTTTGTATTCTCTTCTGAGATTGAAACGTTATGGCTTCCCGGGCCGATTGCAGATCTTTTCGCGCCTTAACCTCCACCATAATCAGCACGTCTTTCTTACGCGCAATGATATCAATTTCGCCGGCTTTGGTTTTAAATCGGGTTTCCAGAATGTGGTAGCCTTTGAGCCGCAGGTAATTTGCCGCCAGAAACTCCGCCATTCGGCCAAGCTTTTCGCTGGCTTTTCGTTCGCGGGTATTGCGGCCCCGAATGCTCATGAGAGGAGGATAGCCCGCTGATAGACATTGCGTTTCGCCCAGCCGGAACTTTCAGCCACATCAGCGCTCGCGCGCTTTGCACCCATTTCCGGTAATTTTTCTTTCAGGGCCGCGTCGACGTCTTCCCGCGACCAAAGCAATGGACCGTCGGGCGGGGCGATAAGGACAACGATTTCGCCTTTGGGCGGATTGTCTTCACAGCTCTCAATCAGATCAGAGATTTTCGCGCGCCTGATCTGCTCATATTTTTTGGTAAGCTCGCGGGCCAGAACCGCGTCGCGCTCTCCCAGGACAGTTTTGATATCCATAAGGCTGCTGACAATACGATTGGCACTTTCAAAAAAGATGAGCGTATACTTGCAGGCTTGATATTCAAACAGGGCCGAGCGGCGCGCAGCCGTTTTGGACGGTAAGAATCCCGCAAATAAAAACCGGTCAGAAGGCAGTCCCGCCGCGACAAGCGCCGCTAGAGGCGCTGAGGCCCCCGGCACCGGGATGATATCAATTTCCTTGTCAATAGCCGCCCGGACCAGCTTATAACCCGGGTCGGATACCAAGGGCGTACCGGCATCGCTGACTTGCGCCACAATTTTTCCGTCCTCAAGCCACCCCATGACTTTTGGCAACATCTTTGCCACATTATGGTCATGATAGGCCGTTAATGCGCCTTTTATATCATAAGCGTTCAGAAGTTTACGGGTCTGACGCGTATCCTCCGCGAGGATGTGATCCGCTGCACGCAGCGTATCTAAGGCCCGCAGCGTGATGTCGCGCAAATTGCCAATGGGAGTCGCAATGATGTACAAACCAGGTGAAGTTTGGGATTGCGTCGATTCCGGCAGGCTTATAGGGTCAGAAACATTCATAATTTTTTCAACCAAACAGGGAAACCTGTTATGACAGGCAAATAGGCTTTTGAACAGATGGATACTCGGATGAAAAACCGCATGAAATGGGTTTGGCTCACTGGGGCTGCTATAGCGTTTTCCGCTTGCACGACAACCCAATTACCGCCGCCGCCCGTTCAGCAGGGGCCCGTTGCTAAGGGTCCTGTTCAGCAGCCACCGGTTGAGCCCATCGTCAAACCGCCCGAGCAAGAAGTAAAAGCTCCGGTAGAGGTGGAGCCGGAACCCACAGCACCCGTCGTCGAAGAAGTCATGACCCGTGACGGCATCACACCGCCGCATATGGCCGGACGCGACCTAAAGCGCATGGCGATCCTTCTGCCGTTTTCATCAAAATCCTCACGGCTTCGCGCCGAAGCTGCTTCAATGCTGCGCGCCGCTGAACTGGCAATATTCAACCGGGACGAAGCCGACGTCGTTTTAATCGCTCTGGATACAGGCGGAACTGAAAGCGGCGCTGCTTCGGCGGCGGATGCCGCACTAAATGCCGGTGTCGATGTAATTCTGGGGCCGGTTTTATCGCGCTCTGTATCCGGCGCCGCCCGCAAGGCACGCCGGGCTGATGTTCCCGTAATTGCATTTTCAACAGATCAGACGGTGGCCGGAAACGGGACCTATCTCTTGTCTTTCCCGCCAGAAGCCGAAGTCAAACGGATCGTTGATTACGCAGCCTCGACGGGCGCTTTAAGATATGCCTATCTTGGACCGCAAAGCGAATATGGCCGGCGCGTCCTGTCCGCCTATCAACAGGCCGTAAGCGGCAATGGCGGAGAAATGCGCGAGCAGGAATCCTATGACGGTGATGATATTTCGGTCATGCAGGATCCGGCCCGCAAGCTGGCCACAGCTTATCGTAAACATGACGAGGAAACCGAACCCACAGAACGGGAGCATTTCGAGGCGATCATTCTGCCGGAAGGCGGCGTACCGCTACGCTCACTGGCTCCGCTCCTGCCGTATTACGATATTGACCCTGAGAAGGTTCAGTTTCTGGGCACCAGCCTCTGGCACAAAGAAGAAGTCGTCCGCGAACCGGCTTTGAATGGCGGCGTGTTTGCGGCGCCGGACCAAATGGCCCGCCAGAGCTTTCTGGATAATTATGACCGGCAGTTCGGTGAAGACCCGTCACGTCTGGCTTCGCTGGCCTTTGACGCAGTCAATATCGGCGCCGTTGTAGCGGATGGCTCAATTCGGACCCGGCGCTCGCGCATCGAAGACCCGGTCGGGTTTTATGGGGCTGATGGTATGGTCCGCTGGGGCTTTGACGGAAAACCGGACCGCGGACTGGCCATTTACCAGATCCAAAACGGCCGCTTCGTTATTATTGAAGCTGCGCCGACGCGGGCAACAGATCCCAGTTAAGCTTTACACGCTAGGCCAATAACTGCCCGGTTATGTGGTCGAGCACTGCGCGGCCCTTCTCTGTGGCAAACAGACGGTCATTTTCAAGGCTCAGATAATCATCTGACGTCAAAGATATAATTGACTGGGACGGTAACGGCGCCCCGCTTAGAGATTCGTATTCCGCTATAGAAATCCCTTCGGAAATGCGAAGCCCCATCATCAGATATTCGGCGGCCCAATCTTGACGCGAGAGAATTTCTTTATCTTCAATACCGGTTCCGCCGTCTTTAACTTGCGTTTTGTATAGACCCGGCTTCATATGGGCCGTCGTGGCATATCGAATGCCGCTTGAGGTTAAACGCCCATGGGCTCCCGGTCCGACGCCCACATAGTCCTGGCCGCGCCAATAGGCGAGGTTATGCCGGGATTCAAAACCGGGCCTTGACCAATTGGAAACTTCGTACCGGCTATAGCCGGCGGCGCTTAAACCTGCCTGAATATTTTCAAATATGACGGCACTGGAATCACTATTAACGGCCCGGGCCTGCCCCCGTTGCTCAGCTCGGTGGAAAGCCGTGCCTTCCTCAATGGTCAATTGATAGGTGGACAAATGCTGAGGCCCTAGCTCTATCGCCGTGCTCAAATCCTTCGATCCGTCAAACCCTGCCACGCCGAAAATCAAGTCCAGAGACACGTTGGGGAAAATCTCCTGCGCCAGATGGCAGGCCTCTTTGGCGTCTTTCCCGGAATGATCCCGGCCCAGGAATTTAAGGGCGCGGTCATCAAAAGACTGCACTCCCAATGACAGACGGTTGACACCGGCGGCCGCAAAGCCTTGCCAGCGGGATTGGTCCTGATCGCCGGGGTTAGCCTCCAGCCCAATTTCGGCAGAAGAAGACAGATCCCATAAAGCGTCGACGGCTTTTATAACAGCTTCGACATTTTCGGCGCGCATCAATGACGGGGTCCCGCCGCCAAAATGGATGGATGTTACTTTTCGCGGGCCAGACCAGTCCCGCCAGTGATGTAGATCCGCGACAATGGCACTGCTCAGGTCTTCATCCTGTGCACCTTTATAAACATTGAAATCGCAATAGGGGCAGATGCGCGCGCAAAACGGCCAATGAACATAAATGGCCAAAGGGTCTTTTGCGGGTTTGGTCACCTTAGGGAAAACGCGCTTTTAGAAATTTAGCAAAGGCATCGGCCCGGTGGCTTTTGGCATGTTTCTCCGCGGGCTCGATTTCCGCAAATGTCAGCGTATCGCCAATAGCCTGAAAGACAGGGTCATACCCAAAGCCATTTTCCCCGCGCGGCGGCCAGATGATTTTTCCTTCGACTCTGCCTTCATAAACTTCCGTGTCGCCATTTGGAAAGGCCAGACAAAGAGCGCAAATAAACCGCGCTGTTTTAGGCCCGCCCAGTCTGCTCATCTCGGAGTTGACCCGCCACATGGCCATATTAAAATCCCGACCGCCACCTTCGCAGGCCGGTATAGCCGCCCACCGCGCCGCATAAATGCCCGGATCGCCGCCCAGAGCGTCAATGGCCAGACCGCTATCATCGGACAGAGCCGGCAGGCCGCTGGCTCTAGCCGCTGCCAGCGCTTTCAGTTTCGCGTTTCCGGAAAAGCTTGTTTCGGTTTCTTCCGGTTCCGGCAGATTTAGCTCCCCGGCGCTCACGGTCTCCACCCCGAGCGGGAGCAGCAGATCGCGAATTTCCCGCACCTTGCCCTGATTGTGGGAGGCGACGACGATTTTGGTCAGCGTTTTCATAGGGCGAATCCGGTTTCCTTAATTGGCATAAGCGCATTTGATAGACCGGATAATTACAGAGTTCGCCGAGGTAAAGGCCTTGAAGTCTGCATCATTATTGTTTATCGATAAAAAAATTGATTTGATTTTATATGAGTTCAAACCCCAACACATCTGTCATGAAAACGGCGCGATTTTTAAATGTCGCTTTGAACATTGTTATTGCAATATTGGTGTTTTTTCTGATCGCTGTGATTCTCATGCCCATGGTTGGCGAAGAAGTCGCCGAAGGCCTGCGGTCCAAAAACGGCTCCGCACCGTCTATATTTGCCTTGAATATGAGTGGTTCCATGGGGGGGAGCCTTATTCTCATAGCCTATTTATTTGCGGCATTGGTCGTAAAAAAAATCGTCAAAACCACAATGATAGGAAATCCTTTTGTGCCGGAAAATATATCCCGGCTGCGTAAGACCTGGATTATTATCGCATTGGCTGAAATTCTCCGAAGCGTCGTTTCATTCGTCGTTTATGATAAAATCGACATTCCTTTATCCTCATGGTTTCTGGTGTTTGTGATAGCCATCATGGCGGAGGTGTTCAGGATCGGCCTCGAACTTAAACGGGATCAGGAGCTGACAGTCTAATGGCTATAAGAGTAAACCTTGATCGCGTACTTCTTGAGCGGCGCATGTCGCTGACAGAGCTCGCTGAGCGGGTCGGCATTACGCTGGCCAATCTGTCCATTTTAAAAACCGGCAAGGCACGAGCTGTTCGTTTTTCAACGCTCGAAGCCCTGTGCCGGGAGTTGAATTGTCAACCGGCCGACCTGCTGGAATATGAACCTGATGAAGAAGTGCTTAAAGACGCCGCTGAATAACTCTTCTATAAACGGCCCGAACCTACAGTCCCAATACATCTCTCATGGAATAAAGCCCCTTTGGCTTGTCATGGGCCCAAATAGCGGCGATCACGGCTCCGCTGGCAAAGACAGATCGGTCGAACGCTTCATGGGACAAAGTGAGCATTTCAAGCTCGCTGGCCAGATAAACACTGTGCTGGCCCACCACACCGCCGCCGCGCTGGGCCGAAAACCCGATCTGCCCGCTTTCGCGAGGCGCGCCCCGGCCTTCGCGCGATAAAACCTGTTTATCCGCTAATTTAACACCCCGGCCTCGGGCCGCAGCCGTGCCCAACATAAGCGCCGTGCCTGACGGTGCGTCGACTTTATGCTTGTGGTGCATTTCCGAAATTTCGACGTCCCAGTCCTTGGCTTGAAGACGAGCCGCTGCCATTTCCACCAGAGCCTCGAGCATGTTGACGCCCAGAGAAAAATTGCCGGACTTTAAAAGCGTTACGCTTTCAGATGCGGCCAGAAGGGCTTTTTCTTCAATGTCGTTATAGCCGGTCGTCCCGGTGATCAGGGTATGGCAGCGGGTTTCATGCATGGTCAGCGCCGCGTCAATGGCCGCCTGCGGCGACGAAAAGTCAATCATCACATCACAGGCTTCAAGGCCTTCGCGAATATCACTGGAAAGATCCACCCCGCAAGGGGACAGACCTGCGGGCCCGGACGCGTCCACGCCGATATTGCCGGAATTCGGATTGGTGATAGCAATGGTCAGCCGCGCGCGCGGTTCTTCACGCAAAGCTTTGATAATCGCCCCGCCCATACGGCCCTCTGCGCCCAATACGCCAATGTCGATCATTTTTGTCATAGGCGCGCCCTATAGCACAAGAATATCAGCTTTCCACAAGTGAAAACGCTGCCCTCAATGAGAGCAGCGTAATCCACGCCAAGTGGTCCTGTGGGGGGAACCGAGGCGAAGCTCTAATATTTCACACTGCAACCATAGGCCTTTGTTTCGGCTTTCGCAATGGGACGACCTTCTTTTAACGCACCTAGGGCTTCTGAAACGTAATTTGTCGCCTGCGCAATATCCGCCGGGTTAGCGGATTTAATGCTGTCAATGGCGCCCTGATAGACAAGGGTCTGCTCAGGATCGATGATGAACATATGAGGCGTCGTTTTCGCGCTGAAAGTCCGGCCCATGGTTCCGGCCGCGTCCAGCACAACCGCTTCGGGCGCCGCTGCGCGGCTCGTGGTCAGCTCATTGGCTTGGGGGCCTGATACATAGCCTTGCTTGCCCGGCGCGGAAGACACAATAGACAACCAGACGACGTCATCTTCTGCGGCGGCCTTTTGCAAATTTTGCATATTTCCGCCTTCATGCTTGTCGCTATAGTGTTTGACCACATAGGGGCAGCCATGATTGGTCCACTCCAGAACCACCGTTTTCCCGGCATAATCAGAGAGCTGATGTGAAGCCCCGTTTGAATCAACCACGGTCATGTCAGAAACATTGGATCCGTTTTCGATTTTAGCCTGAGCCGTGCCGGCCAGAGCCAGTGCTGCCGCAGTCAAGGCGGTGCCTGTTAGTAATTTTTGAATGCGCATATTTTCCCCTTATTGGTCAATTTTATCGGCTATTTTTCTCTAAAGCCTGTCTTACCATAGATTTGGTCAAAAATTGAGGTAAAATTTCAGGACTCGCATTTTTATTGCTGCCGTCGGCTTTAAGCGGCGGAAACAAAAGATAGAGCGGCACGCCGGCGCGGCCGTATTTTTCAAGCTCCTGCCCGATGACCGGATCATGATTGGTCCAGTCGGCGACAAGAAACGCCGTATTCGTCTTGGCGAAATCTTCCAGAATATCCGCCTGTTTTAGCACGGCGGCGTCATTAATTTTACACGGAACGCACCAGCTGGCGGTAAAATCCACAAAGACCGCTTGGCCGTCCTGACGAAGCTCCTGCACTTTTTCAGCACTCCACGTCTCGCCTGTCACAGTGACCTTTTGGGTGTGCAGGGTAAACATCATGGCAGCTCCGGTCAGGATACTGACGCCGGCCAATAATTTGGCAATAGCGGGTTTGCGCTTCAACAGCCAGACAGCGAAGGCCACGGCCAGCATAGCGCCGAGAACGACCATGACGCCCCGGGGGCCGGTTTGGTGATTGAGGACCCAGACCAGCCAAATTGCGGCGGCCAGCATAGGAAAGGCGAGAAATTCTTTGAAGCGGACCATCCAGTCACCAGGTCTGGGCAAGTTTCGGGAAATGGCCGGAATATAGGCAATCAATAGGTAAGGCAGGGCAAAGCCGAGACCGAGCATCAGAAATATGGTCAGAGATGTTATCGCCGATTGCGTCAGGGCATAGCCCACGGCGCTGGCCATAAAGGGCGCCATGCAGGGCGTCGCAACTATAACAGCCAAAACGCCGGTGAAGAACGATCCGGAGACGCCGCTTTTCTGCGTCAAATCCTGACCCACGCCCTGAAAATTTCCGGTGATTTCAAAAATACCCAAGAGATTAAGCCCAATGGCGAATAGGAGCAGCGCCAGAAAACCCACCACAATCGGATTTTGCAAATGGAACGCCCAACCGACCTGCGCGCCCCCGGCTTTCAGCGCTAACAGAACACTGGCTAACGCAATAAAACTGAGCAGCACGCCCAGCGTATAGGCCCAGGCATCACGCCGAATTACGGCCATATCGCCGCCGCCGGATTTGGCGACGCTGAGGGCTTTAAGAGAAACAATGGGGAAGACGCATGGCATGATATTCAAAATAAGTCCGCCCATAAGCGCGCCTATCACAGCGCCCCAAAAGCCTATCTTCGGGCCAGCAGGCACAATATTCCCGCCGCCATCTGTGCCGCTTGGAACGTCTGTACCAGGCCCTGCCGCCGCGCCGTCAATTGCTGCGCCCACATCGGGCGCGCTGCCGATTGTCAGATCTACCCAGAACCCGGCGCGATTTTGGTCATCTTTAAAGGCCAGAACGCCGCGGGTCAGCTCAGGCTGGCCATTATTCCACTCAAATCCGGCTTTAGTCTTAAGCTGCAGGCCCTGGTCCGTCACAGTGACCTTCTGGGGCGCAGCATGTTCGATCATGCCGCCGCTTTCCGGGAAAAAATAACTTTCGGAATAATCGCCCTGCGGCAAGTCTATAAATCTAAAGACCGCTTGGCCATCCTGATTAATGACGCCGCCGCTAGCGGGGCCAAAAGCAGGTGCATCACTTCGCGCGCCGTTAATCGCGGGCAGCCAATTCGGGTCGGTTTTCGGCTCGCCCACCAAAACACTAAAACTCAGAGAGGTATCTTCCGGAATACAGACATCATAACAAACCAGATAAAAGATATTGGCTTTAATTTCCAAGACGTCGCCGGGCTTTGCACTGGATGAAACTTTAAACGGAACAGGGAAATAAACTTCGTTCTCAAAGCCGTAATTGGTCAGCGGTCCGGTCGGAATGGCTTCCGGTAAAGGCCAGATAATCTCGCCAGGCGTCAATTCAGACGGGAGATCCCAATTGATCTGAACAGGCTCGCCGCTATCACCGGGATTGACCCAATAAGTATGCCATTTGGGGTCGATGACTTTGCGCAGAGCCACATAAAACTCCTGCCCCGGCGCGACATCATCATGGGTGGAGATCAGCTGGGCATTGACCCGGCCTGTATCAACCAGCTCCGATTCTGCTGCCTGAGCAAAGGAGAAGGCCCATAGACACAAAACAAAGCCCAATATTGTCCGGCCATATATTTGCAGGTTTTTCATGCGCCGCTCTTAGCTCAAATGCGTTAGGAAGCCTATGTGCAATTTACCATCTCACGGACAATTGAAAAACCCGGCATTTAGGCCGGGTTTACAATTCGTAATTCAAATCCAGGATTAGTTCGCCTGTTCGCTCGCAGCCCGCCGCAAAGTCATATTGACCAGGCGCTGCCAGTTTCCGAGTGAAAGCATGTGAGCGTAAGCGGCAGCGAGCATGCCGCTGTCATTGAGCTCCTTGAGCGTCTTTTCATCCAGAGCCCGAAGCTTTTCATCCGTGACAGCGAAATATTCCGCAATCTTCTGACGTTCGGCCAGTGAGCCGTCCGGATTATTGCCCTGAAAATGCATGTCTTTCATTTCAAACAGGTCAAGCTCTTTGAAACGCTTGACCAAAACATCCGTGAACGCCCGGTTCTGCTCGAAATTTTCCAAAAACTGAATGGCTTCCTGCGTAAAGGCAGATGCATCGTTTTTTTCAAAGAACGGACGCTCGGGCTTTTTATTAGTGACGCAGTCCGCGTCCATATCCACACAAACAACCCGGCGCTGATTGGCGTCGTCAT
>CAYQNQ010000018.1:0-21593 GCA_964418815.1 uncultured Hellea sp. | reverse complement strand
CAAATCCGGAGCCTTGAGATCGTCTCTGGCCTGCAGCTTGCTCTCGTTGGCGGCCTTTGCATATTTATTCCACGGGCAAACCGCCAGGCAATCGTCGCAGCCGTAAATCCTATTACCCATTTTGGACCGTAAATCTTCATCCACCATCCCGTCATATTCAATGGTCAGATAGGAAATACATTTGCGGGCATCGAGCTGATAAGGGGCCGGGAAGGCGTCGGTCGGACAAATATCCAGACAAGCCCGGCAGGTCCCGCAGTGATCGGTTTCAGACGGCGTGGCCGCTAATTCGGCGTCCGTTAAAATACTGCCGATAAACAGCCAGCTTCCAAATTCCCGGCTGACCAGATTAGTATGCTTGCCCTGCCAGCCCAGACCAGCAAGCCCGGCCAAGGGCTTTTCCATGAGAGGTGCCGTGTCGACAAAAACTTTGACATCGCTGTCCAGGTCATTGGCAAGCAAGCCGGCGAGCTCCTTGAGGCGCCCCTTGAGGATATGGTGATAATCCCGGCCCCGGGCGTAAACGGAAATCGTTGCCTTTTCAGTCTCCCCCAGCGCGGCAAGCGGATCCGTATCCGGGCCGTAATTCATGCCGAGCATGACGGCAGACCTGGCTTCTGACCACATATTCCTTGGATGGGCGCGGCGTGTCTTTGTCTCGGCCATCCACGACATGTCGCCGTGAAAATTATTCGATATAAAGTCATCCAGACGGTTTGGGACATCCTCTGGCCATGTGTTTAGATCGGCCACATAGGGCTGCGTAAAACCCAGTTTTTGGCACCGGGAAATAAAACGCTGACTGAGCGCTGCCGTCACGGCCTAAAAATCCAAATCGCTATAATGGCGCGGCGGAATAAGACCTGGCAGACTATCTTCAAGGAGAGGGCGAAAGCTCGGGCGGGATTTAAGTTTTTGGTACCACTCTTTGATTTTTGGACGGTCTTTCCAGGGCAGTTCGCCGAAATAATCCAGACAGGAAATATGCGCCCCGGCTGCAATATCGCCCAGCGAATAATCATGCCCCGCCAGCCAGCTGCGTTTTTCAAGAAGCCAGGCCATATAGTCCAAATGGTAGGCCAGGTTTTTCCGGCCTTCCCTTAAGGTTTGAGGGTCCGGGGCGCCTCCGCCTGTGAGGGTTTTTTCCAATCGCTCCGAGAGAATATAGGCGTTGACTTCATCGGCAAATTTTACATCAAACCAGTTGCTGATGCGGCGGGCTTCGGCCCGCTCGGCTGCGGATCCCGGAAGGAGGGAAACCCGGCCGGCTAAATCTTCCGCGTATTCACAGATGGCCCGCGCGCCGGAAATCACGACCTGGCCTCCCGGCACGTTTTCCACCATTACGGGCGGCCGTCCCTCGGGCGAGATCGCCAGAAAATCTTCACCGATAGACCAGGGGTCAATCTGCTTGGATTTAAACCGCAGGCGTTTTTCTTCCAAAGCCACACGGGCTTGGCGGGACTGCGGGTCAATCGGCCAGTGATACAGGGTGCGCATAAAAACTGCTTTACCGAATAAGCGGTAACGATCTGTTAATCATCAGGCCGAAACCGTGCATTCCCGTGCGCGTCGAGACAACCGGTCGGATGCGGGTGAATGAGAATGTCTGCCGCCTTGTAAACCTGCATCATGCGCTTCTCGGCCTCCAAAACGATGTCATGAGCTTCAGAGAGGGATAAATGCTCATCCACATCAAGCCGCATTTGGATATGTATATGGGGTCCGGAGGCGCGGGTTCGTAGATCATGGACGGCTTTTACGGCCGGATCATCCATAGCCAGCTTAATAATTAAATCCCGTTCTTTTTCAGAGAGCTCCTGGTCCATCAATTGGCTCCAGGCAATCCGGGATATTCTCACCGCCGTCGCAAGAAGCCATAAAGCCATTAAGATCCCGACGATAACATCGGCGCGCTTGAACGGTGTATAAGTGGCAAATGCGATCCCTGCGATGACAAAGACATTGGCGACCATATCGGCGAGATAATGGGCCCGGTCACCGCGAACGGCTATGGACCCGGTCTCCCGAATGGCCCATCCCTGTGCCAGCAATAGAAATGTACTTATCAGTATAAAGACAATTATGGCCGAAATTGCCAGCGTACTGCGTTCGACCGCTTCCGGATGGGTGAAGGATTCATAAGAATGCTCGAGCAAATGGGAGGCCGCAATGATGATCAGACATACCTGCAATACGGCCGCGAAACTTTCCGCTTTGCCGCGCCCAAAGCGATAGACAGAATTAGGCTTTATGGCCGCATATCTGACGGCGACAAAAGTCGTGAAGGCGGCGAATAAATCCAAAGCAGAATGAACCAGCGATGCGAGCATTCCAACAGAGTGGGTTGTTTCGACGAGAAAGAATTTAGCGATTACAAAAAATACGCCAACCGCCATGGCGAGCGCTGTTATTTTACGGGTAATAGCCGCTGAGTCTTCAGGGGGTATCCGCCCGGGCCGCCCGTGCATGCGCGGCGCCTCATAATCTTCAAAAGATTTAAGTTTTTCTTTTGCCATGTCCGCCGTTTCTCAAGGCGGCGTTATAGCATAACTAAATAGCTTGGGTAGAGGAAATGTTATCTTATCTCCGGCTCTTTACGGGCCTCAGGGAACCCGTTAGGAAACTCAAAAAATTGGGGTAACCCGCATGAAAATTATTAAAATCTGGGTGTTGGTTGCGGCCGTTGCGTTCTTGCTTTCCGCCTGTAAACAGTCGGCCCCTGAGTATTTTGAAACTGACATTCCTCACGGACTATTGGGCGAAAATGTGGTTCCGCAATCCTATCGGGTTGATATGGTGATAAACCCTGATGATGCCGGATATTCAGGCGTGGTAGAAATTGATGTGGAGATCAAAAAGCCAACCCGACAAATCTGGCTCCATAGCAAGAATATGAGTGTCGAAGGGGCATTGGGCGAGGCCGGCGAACTGGCTTATCCTCTATCATTTTCCGAGCTTCCGGCCAGCGAAGCGCCGTCGGGCATTGCCAAATTGACCTCCGAAAATTTAATTCCGGCGGGGCTGTTAACGCTTCGTCTTCCCTTTGAAACCCCTTTTAATCTTAATCTTAACTCGGCTTATAAAGTCGTCGATGATCAGGATGCCTATGTGATTACCCAGTTCGAGCCGCTTGGCGCCCGCGAGGCCTTTCCAAGCTTTGACGAGCCGCGCTTTAAAGTGCCGTTCACGCTTTCGATTACGGCGCCGGCCGAAGATTTCGTCTATTCAAATACGCCGGAGGTGAGCGCTGCGGAGCAGGAAAACGGATGGGTTAAACATCAATTTGCAGAGACTCTGCCGCTGCCAACTTATCTGATTGCCTTTGGGGTTGGTCCCTTTGATGTGGTTGAGTATGCAGATCTTCCGGCGACAGAGGTGAGAGACAGACCCATAAATTTGCGGGGGATTGCGGCGCGCGGACAAGGCGGGAAACTTGAATACGCTCTTGAAAATACGGCGGGTATTTTAGAAGCCATCGAAGCATATTTCGCTATTCCTTACCCTTACGAGAAACTCGATTTGATCGCAGCGCCGGAATACGCCTTTGGCGCTATGGAAAATCCAGGGGCCATTGTTTACCGGGAATATTTGCTGCTTCTGGATGACAACGCCCCGCTGTCACAAAAACGGGCCTATGCCAGCGTCCATTCCCATGAACTGGCCCATCAATGGTTTGGCAATCTGGTCACGCCCTATTGGTGGGAAGATATCTGGCTGAACGAAGCTTTTGCCACCTGGATGGGCAATAAGGGGATTACCCTTTGGAAACCGGACGGGAATTTTGAGCGCAATAATCAAAAATCGGCGCTCGGGGCGATGAATTTGGACAGTTTGGCCTCGACCCGCAAAATTCGCGAGCCGCTACTACGCTCGGAAAATGTGCTCGATCAGTTTGATTCCATAACCTACCGCAAAGGCGGCGGCGTGCTTTCCATGATTGAAAGCTATCTGGGTGAAGATAATTTTCGAAAAGGCGTTCAGCTACATATGAAGCGTTTTGAGCACGGCGTCGCCACGGCTGATGATTTTTTCCAGAGCCTTGCCGAGGGATCGGGCCGGCCCGAGGTCGTTGAGGCGCTCAAGAGTTTTGTCGATCAACCGGGCGTGCCTTTGGTAAAAGTCGGGTATGGATGTGAAAATCGAACCAGAAATACACCAATTGGTGAAGTGCCGCTTGGCCTAACCACCATTGAACTCGAGCAATACAGAAATAGACCTTTGGGATCGACGATTACACAAGGTCAAAACTGGCAAATTCCAGTCTGTATTGTTGCTATTTCTCCTTATGGAAAAAACCAGAAAAAATGTACCTTATTGACGGATTCCAATCTGACAAATGAGTCGCCTAAAGCTCTTAAGATCGCAAGTAAATTAACTTGTCCGGCGGCAATAATGCCCAACGCGGACGGCGCAGGCTATTACCGTTTTACCATGCCATCTGAAAATTGGGCGGCGCTTCTCGAAAACATCGATAAACTCAATACCAAGGAAGTGCTGGCCGTGCAGGACAGTCTGCTTGCGGCGTATCGGGCCGGGGAAGTCGGTTCGTCTGTCTATCTTGACGGCGTCGAGAAGTTTGCGAAACACGCTGAATATGATGTGATCAGCAAGGCTGGAGATCTCTTGGGTTTTATGGACAATCATCTGCCGGAGGCGGCGCGCCCGGATTATGAGCGGTTCGTCCGCGATATTTATCAGGACAAGTATGAAGCGGTTGTCGGTACAGACACGATAGAAGGGCAGCTTCTAACCCCGACGCTTCTGGGCAATTTGATTGAACGGGCCGGCGACAAATCGCTTTTGGCGGAATATTCGCAAAAAGGCGCGGCCTATCTGGGTCTTGACGGCGACGCTGACAAGTCCGCTGTCCCGCTCAACCTCTTAAGCTTTGCGCTCGGCGCGGTCATGATTAAGCGGGAAGATGATGCCTACGAGCCTTTGCTTAGACTTATGGAAGAAGGCACAATTCTCGAATCCAGTAATGCCATTTCTGCTCTTGTTGACGTCCGGTCCCCGGATCGGGCCAGAGCGCTTTTGACAATGGCTCTCGATGCGGATGGTCCCGTGAGCCAGAATCAAGCCGCCGGCATTGTCGCCGCCCTCATAGGCAAACAGGCGCACTCCGACATGGCTTGGCAATGGTTTGAAGAATATTTTGATGAATATGCGGTCAACCGCGTTCCCGATGCCCGCCGTTCCGGCATGCCGCTTTTCGCGCGTGGATTTTGTTCCGTAGAACAACGGGATGCGCTGAAAGTGCTCATAAAAAACAAAGCGGCACTCATCCCTGGCTATGAGAGAAATCTTGCCCAGACTCTGGAGCGGATTGAGCTGTGTGCAGCGCTGAAAACAGCGAAAATAAATGAACTGGCCATGGCATTGGCTGAACGCTAAGAGAGTGTAAACAAACCGACTCATCAAACATGTGTGGGCGAAATAATTAGGTTGAATGAATGTTCGAAGTCTCCTTTTTTGCGTTTTTAGGTTTTTTCTTTGCGGCTTATGCCGTTGTTGGAAACGACGCACTGCAAACGCTTGGAACCTTTATCAATTCAAATTCCAAACTCGATTGGAAATGGTTGTTCCTGTTTGCCAGTTCGGTACTCATCCTGACCTTCGTATATGGCTGGTATGCCAATGAATTAACCCAGGAAGTTTCCGCCGCAGCGGGCATAGTGCAGGATTCCAATACCTCCTTCTGGGAACAGAGGCGGGATGGGTCCTGGGGGCGTCTGAATAAAGTCAAGAAATACCCCATCGAAGTCATTCAGTGGTATCATATCCTGCCGCCTTTGGCGTTGGTGATAATCACCCGTTTCGGGGTGCCTGTGTCGACATCTTTTATGGTTTTGACTGTGTTCGCCGCTGTGGACGGCTTCACGGCCATGCTCGGTAAATCTCTGACCGGCTATGGTCTGGCCTTCGCTGTCGGACTGTTGGTTTTTCTGGCCATTACTCGAACAGTCGAAAAATTCTTTGCCGAAAACGATCTCGCGGCCAAAGCGCCATGGGGCCTTGCCAGTATTATGGGATTGTTGATTTCCGCCGTTGTATATTTTGTACCGGAGTTGCTGCTCAGCTGTGACCCGGCGGCTTTGACAGATCCGGACTCTATTAAATCCTGCAATAAGGGCCTCGGAAAAATCGCCACTTATAAAGCGTCTGTTCCTTATATTATTGGCAGCGGATTTATCATCGAAGCGATTATTTTTGCGGTTTCCCGCAAGTTCGGGAATGCCTCTTACTGGGTCATTCTGCAGTGGGTGACAACGGCCTATCTCTGGGGTGTTTGGCTTATTCAGGACTTCGCCAATATTTTGGTGTTTATGCCGCGAGGGATTACAGCGCTTGAAGGGCTGGTCGCGCTGCTTATCATGGTGGTTCTGTTGGGCTATACCTTCTGGAATAAGGGCGGCCCCGTTCAGAAAATTCTGCGGGCCAAGACAGCGGTTACAGATATCCGTTCCGCCACAATGATCGACTTTATTTACGCAACGCTTCTCTTTTTCTTTAAGGAAGTTTCCGAAATTCCCATGTCGACCACATTTGTATTTCTGGGACTCATTGCCGGGCGCGAGTTTGGCTTCTCAATCATGCGCAAGGATTTGAGTGTGCAAAAAGCTTGGCGCCTTTCGCTCTCTGACCTGTCAAAAGCCTATATCGGTCTGGTGATTTCCATTAATATGGCCGTTGGCCTGCCGCGTATTTCTCAATTTATGACTGGCGAAACTGTCGCGCCGATCTCGAGCCAGTTCTTGATTTTTGTGATTATCGCCAATGTTTTACTATTATCCGTCGCTTATTTCCTTTTGAAGCCGAATGATAGGGTCCGCAAGATTATCAATACGATTGCGCTGGGCTCAGCCGCCATCGCCTTTTTTGCCCTGCCGATTAGCTAGGCGTTATTCCGCCGCTTCCGACAAAGGCTGGGTCAGGCGGCTCAGCATTTCCTTAGGGACAATTTGCCAGAAATGACCGCGCTCGAGCTCCCATTCCAAAAGGAGTTTGCGGGAGAAATCCGAGCCTGTCATGCGGGCGTGCTCTTCAATTAGAGACTTGCATTCCTGTTCCCAATATTCCGTACCAAAGCGCTGCCAGACGACCATGTCCGGATTGACGGCCGTTTCAAACCGGTTTTCCGGATCATAAACAAAGGCCATGCCGCCGGACATTCCGGCGCCGAAATTATCCCCGACGGCGCCAAGGATGACGACTGTGCCGCCGGTCATATATTCGCAGCCATTAGTACCGCAGCCTTCGACGACGGCGCGCGCGCCGGAATTGCGAACGGCGAAGCGTTCACCGGCCCGGCCTGCGGCCAAAAGCGTTCCGGCCGTTGCGCCGTAAAGACAGGTGTTTCCAACAATGGCCGACAGATGCGCGTTGATGGGCGTGCGTCCCTGCGGAGAAACGATAATCTCTGCGCCGGATAGGCCTTTGCCCACATAATCATTGGCGTCCCCGTCGACGATCAGGCGCAGACCTTTGACGCCAAAGGCGCCGAGGCTTTGCCCCGCCGATCCGCGCAGACGAATGGTTAAATGTCCGGGCGGCAAGGCTGCGTCGCCAAAGGTTTGGTAAATCTTAGACGAAGTGCGCGAGCCGACGGCCCGGTGAATATTTTGCACAGCATAGGTCAGCGCCGTTTTCTCATTGCGCTCAAAGAACTGGGCCGCGTCCTGAATGATCAGCGGGTCCAGTCCGTCCGGCACTTCAATGCGGGTATGCCGTGTGTCGACCACAGGTCTGTTATCTACGCGCGCCAGAATAGGATTTAGGTCCAAATCGTCCAGATGCTCGGCGCCGCGCGAGACCTGGGTGAGCAGGTCCGTTCGTCCGATGATATCATCTATGCGCTCCGCGCCCAGCTCGGCCAGAATTTCGCGGACCTCTTCGGCGATAAAACTCATGAGATTAATGACCTTTTCCGGCGTGCCCGTGAATTTCTCCCGCAGGCGCGGGTCCTGAACACAGACCCCGACGGGACAGGTATTGGAGTGGCACTGCCGTACCATGATGCAGCCCATGGCTACGAGGGAGAGCGTCCCGATGCCGTATTCTTCCGCGCCCAGCATAGCGGCGATAACAATATCCCGTCCGGTCTTAAGGCCGCCATCCGTCCTGAGAGTGACCCCGTCGCGCAGATTATTGAGGGTCAGGATTTGGTGGGCTTCGGACAGGCCGAGCTCCCACGGCATGCCGGCATATTTCAATGAGGTATTTGGGGACGCGCCCGTGCCGCCATTATGGCCGGCGATGAGAATAGTATCGGCTTTGGCTTTGGCGACGCCCGCGGCGATGGTGCCTACGCCGGTTGAGGCCACCAGTTTGACACAGACCCGCGCTGATGGATTGATTTGTTTGAGATCATAAATCAGCTGCGCCAGATCCTCGATGGAGTAAATATCGTGATGGGGCGGCGGCGAGATCAGAGTAACCCCCGGAGTGGCGTTTCTAAATTTGGCGATCATCTCCGTGACTTTAAATCCGGGCAGCTGGCCGCCTTCGCCGGGCTTGGCCCCTTGCGCCACTTTGATCTCGATCTCGCGGCACTGATTAAGATATTCAGCGGTGACGCCGAACCGTCCGGAAGCAATCTGCTTGACTGCGGAGTTGGGGTTATCGCCATTGGGCAGCGGCTTATAGCGGGAGCGGTCTTCGCCGCCTTCGCCGGAGACCGACTTGGCCCCGATACGGTTCATGGCGATATTGAGCGTTCCGTGGGCTTCGGGTGATAGGGCGCCGAGGGACATGCCGGGCGTACAGAAGCGCCGCCGGATTTCATTGACGCTTTGCACATTTCGCAAAGGCACAGGTTTACCCATGGGCTGAATGTCGAGTAGGTCGCGGACCTGAATAGGCGATTGATCGTTCAGGCCGCGAGCATAACGTTTGTATAGCTCATAATCGCCGCGCGTTACCGCTTCTTGCAGCATGTGAATCATATCCGCTGTATAAGCGTGGCGCTCGGCTTTGGCCCGGACCCGGTAGAGACCGCCAACCGGCAAGGTGATCACGGACGGATCATAGGCCTTTTCGTGAATTTCCAGAAGTTTCTTCTCGAGACCGGCCAGACCAATGCCGGAGATGCGGCTGGTCATTCCCGGGAAAAACTCCCCGACAAGTGAACGGGACAATCCCAGCGCTTCAAAATTATTACCGCCCCGATAGGACGAGATGACCGAAATGCCGAGTTTGGAAATAATTTTTAAAAGTCCGGCTTCGATCGCCTTTTTATATTGTTTGGCGCTGGCATCCGCGTCCATGTCCAGAAGACCTCGAGCCGTCCGGTCCGCTAAAGTGTCCTGCGCCATATAAGCATTAATAGCCGTCGCGCCGGCGCCGATAAGCACGGCGTAATAATGTGTGTCGAGACATTCAGCTGATTGCACGACAATAGAGCAAGAAGAGCGAAGGCCCGTATTGATCAAGTGAGAGTGTATGGCGCCGACACAAAGAATAATCGGCATGGCCGGTTTGTCAGCCGTGACGGCCTTATCGCTGATGATGATGTTTTCATTGCCGTCCCGGACGGCCTGTTCCGCTTCGGCGCGAATACGGTCCAAAGCTTTTTTCAGGGTTCGGCCCGGGCGAATATCTTTGACCGGTTTATCAAATGTGCAGTCGATGGTTTGCGATGATTTATCGAACATATCCATGAAACGGGCAAACATGCCATTGGTCATGACCGGGCTATCTAAAACCAGCATTTCCCGGGTTTGCGCTTCCCCGTCTGACAGGATGTTGCGCAGGTTTCTAAAACGGGTCTTAAGGCCCATGACCCGGGTTTCGCGCAAGGGATCAATGGGCGGATTTGTGACCTGAGAAAACTTTTGCCGGAAATAGTGGGAGAGGGGGCGGTAGATGTCGGACAGGACGGCCAGGGGCGTATCATCCCCCATAGAGCCGACCGATTCTTTTCCGTTCTCCGCCATGGGCGTCAAGATCAGCTCCATGTCTTCAAGCGTCTGGCCGCAGGCGAATTGTCGGCGGATAAGATCCTCTCCGGTAAGCTCCGGCGTCGGTTCCGGTCCGGAAAGCTTCTCGTCCAGATTGACAACTTTTTCGAGCCATTTGGCATAGGGCCGTTCGGACGCCATTTTGTTCAGGATTTCGGAGGAGTGATAAAACTTACCCTCTTCCAGATCGACGGCAATGATGCGGCCAGGCTTGATAAAGCCTTTCTTTTTAATGGTCGCTTCTGAGAGCGGGCACATACCCGTTTCAGAGCCGACTGCCAATATACCGTCACTGGTGATGGCGTAGCGCATGGGGCGCAGACCGTTACGGTCCAGCCCGGCCATACACCAGCGCCCGTCATAGGCGGCCAGCGCCGCCGGTCCGTCCCAGGGCTCCATCACACCGTTGCAATATTCATAAAGTTTGCGCCAACTATCGGGCATGAGATCGCCGCGCTTGGAATAGGCTTCCGGTATCAAAAGTGTCTTGGCCAGCGGCGCAATTCGCCCGGCGCGCACCAATAGCTCAAAAACAGCGTCAAGGGCCGCCGAGTCTGAGCTGCCCTTTTGGATAATGGGTTTGACATCTCCGGCGCGATCTCCAAAGGCGCTGCTCGCCATTTTCGTCTCATGGTTTTTCATGAAATTCGTATTGGCTTTGACTGTGTTTATCTCGCCGTTATGGGCGAGCATGCGAAAGGGCTGGGCCAGCCACCACTGCGGGAAAGTATTGGTCGAGTAACGCTGGTGGTAAATGGCGGCACGGGAAATAAAACGTTCATCGTCCAGGTCCGGATAAAACGCGTCTATGTCTTCGGCCAGAAACATGCCTTTATAGATAATGGTCTGAACGGAAAGAGAGCAGATATAAAAGCTGGGTATGGCCGCCGCGATAATGCGTTTTTCAATACGGCGCCGGATGATGTAAAGTTCGCGCTCCAGCTTATTACCCTTGCGGCCACGGCTGTCCCGAAAAAGGACCTGCTCAATGGCAGGACGTGTCGCTTGAGCCTTATCGCCGATAACATCAATATTGATGGGCACTTGCCGCCAGCCAAAAATATAAAAGCCTTCGCGTAGAAGTTCGGACTCGACAATGGTCCGGGCCTGTTCCTGCGCGCCGAAATCTGTGCGCGGCAGAAAAATCATTCCAACAGCAATTTTTGAATTGCCCGCCTTATGTCCAGTGCGCTCGACTTGGGCTTTGAAAAACCCTTGCGGGATATCCAGACGTATCCCGGCCCCGTCGCCGGTTTTGCCGTCCGCGTCCACGGCGCCTCTATGCCAGACATTTTTGAGGGCCTGAATGGACATTTCAACCACGTTCCGGCTGGCAGTCCCGTCAATGGACGCCACCAGGCCAACGCCGCAGGCATCATGCTCATCTGCCGGGTCGTAAACTCCGGCCTTGATCAAATGGTCGCGTTTGTCTTCGTAATTTTTCAGCCAGTTACTCATTCGGCGGCCTCCAATTGTGCCTGTGTCTGAGCCAGCAGATATTTGTGCATGTGGTCCGCGGCGTCGCGGCCTTCGCGAATGGCCCAAACTACCAGAGATGCGCCTCGGACGATGTCGCCCGCCGCATAAACACCGTCCAGATTGGTTTCAAAGGTCACCGGATTGACCTTAACCGTGCCCCAACGCGACACGCCGAGTTCAGGTGTCAGGTTTTCCATATTCTCTGGCAAAAAGCCGAGGGCTTTGATGACCAGATCCGCTTTGACGTCAAAGTCTGCGCCTTTAATGGCTTCAGGCGATTGCCGTCCAGAAGCATCTTTGCCGCCAAGACGCATTTTATCCGCTTTGACAACCGACACTTTGCCTTTGGCGTCCATGATAGCCTTGGGCGCGGCGAGCCAGCGAAAATCCACACCTTCCTCTTTGGCATTATAAGTTTCGCGCGCGGAGCCGGGCATATTGGCCTCGTCGCGGCGGTATAGACAGGTGACGGATTTCGCGCCCTGACGCACAGCTGTGCGGACGCAGTCCATGGCCGTATCGCCGCCGCCGATAACAACGACGTCCTTGCCTTTGGCGGTTTCGCCTTTTATTTTGTCTCCAAGCCCGCGCTTATTGCTATCGATTAGGAAATTGAGCGCGGGGCGCACATCTTCAAGGCCAGAGCCCGGACATTCCAGATCGCGGGCCTTATAGACGCCGGTCGCAATCAGGATCGAGGCGTGTTTCTCGCGCAGTTTGTCAAAGCTGATATCGACACCCACATCAACATTAAGCTCGAATTTAACGCCGCCATCTTCAAGACGTTTGGTGCGGCGCTGAACGATTTCTTTTTCAAGTTTGAAATTGGGGATGCCGTAAATCAATAATCCGCCGGGACGGTCAGCCCGCTCATAAACTGTGACCTGCCAGCCTTGTTCGCGCAGGGCTTCGGCTGCGGCTAGCCCTGCAGGCCCCGACCCGATAATGCCAACAGAGAGTTCTCTTTCAAACCTCGGCGCCAAAGGTGCGACCCAGCCTTCTTTCCAGGCATTATCTGTCAAAAAGCGTTCCACCGATCCAATGGTTACGGTGCCGTGACCGGATTGCTCTATAACGCAATTGCCCTCGCAAAGACGGTCTTGAGGGCAGATTCGCCCGCAAATTTCCGGCATGGAATTGGTCGCGGCCGATATGGCATAGGCCTCTTTGAGGCGGCCTTCAGCCGTTAGGCGCAGCCAATCGGGGATATTATTTTGAAGCGGGCAGTGGCTTTGGCAAAACGGCACGCCGCATTGGGAACAGCGGGAGGCCTGCTCTTCGGCCTTTTCAAGAATATAGTCGCTGTAAATCTCAGCAAAATCTTCCGCGCGGGACTCGGCTTCACGTTTATCCGGCATTTGCCGGTCTACATCCACGAATTTAAGCATGCGCTGCGGCATGGCTGACTCCATATATTTAAAGGATCGGCAAAGGGGGATTGCCCGAAGGGTCTCTTACCAGAGAGGTTGAGAAGACGTCAAAAGCAAAAAATATTCCAATAAATGTGAAATATTTAGAATATATACCTACTATCAGAAGGATTTCGACTTACCAAATGGTTAATGCGCCTAAATGTCGATGATTTTTTGCATGATTTACTTTTTCGATGAGTGTAATCTGCGACAAAATGTCAATAATTGTCAATTTGTATTATTTCATGTGAGTATAATATGTTGAAATATAAGAAAAAATAGACATTTTTGACGTATATAAATCATGCGACATGTTGTCATTGGTATGCAAAAAATTAAAAATACCAACTGTTTTCAGCGTTGCAACCCGTTTTTTAGGCGGATATCGGGTCCTGATAACCCATTTGTAACGCCCTCGGCCTAATCCCGTCCTATGTCCATTTTCTATTTGATTCTTCTAGCTATTATTCAGGGCGTGACGGAATTTCTCCCGGTGTCGAGCTCGGCCCATCTGATTTTACCGGAAAAACTGGGTTGGGGCAGCCAAGGCGCCATGATTGACGTCATGGCGCATTTTGGATCCCTGTTTGCGGTCCTGATTTACTTTCGCCAGGATGTTGCTTCCATGCTGAGGGGGCTTGGAGATCTGATGGGCCGCCGTCTGAACAAAGACTCCGCTTTGGCGCTTAATCTGATCGTAGCAACGCCGCCGGCGCTGTTCCTTGGCGGGACCCTTGCCTTTACCGGCCATGACGAGCTTTTCCGAAAGGCTTGGATCATTGCCGTGGCCTCCATCGTCTTTGGCATTGTTCTTTGGTGGGCGGACGTAAAATTTGCCCGCGAGAAAACCACGGAAGATCTGACGTGGAAAGGGGCGTTTACTATGGGGCTCGCACAGGCCATCGCCTTTATTCCTGGGACGTCGCGCTCAGGCATTACAATGACGGCAGCGCGCATGATGAACTTTACCCGGGTCGAGGCGGCCCGGTTTTCCATGCTGATGAGCCTTCCGCTCATAGGCGCGGGCGGTATCTATTCGCTCCTAAAACTCTCCAGACAAGAAGCCGGTACCGGCGCCACGCTTACCGAGGGAATTATAGTGGCATTTCTATCCTTTTTGGCTGCCTATGTCGCTATCACCTTCTTCATGAAACTGGTAAGCCGGATCGGAATGTTCCCGTTCATGGTGTACCGGGTGCTGTTAGGGATTTTGATTCTAGGTTTCTTGGTTTTTTAATGAGAATTCTTTTGGCGATATCGACCGCTCTAACCATGAGCGGGTTTGCCTTTGCAGGCGATATCAACCTCTTGGAGGTAGATGAGCGTATTCAAAAACTTATGCAGCGGCCGGAGATGACCGGTATGGCTGTCGCTATCGTCGAAGACGGCGAAATCGTATTTTCCAAAGGCTATGGCTATAAGGAACGCGGCAAACGAGGAAAGGTGTCAGCCGATACCGTGTTTCGCTGGGCCTCCCTCTCCAAGGCTGTAGCCGCAACAGCGGTGATGCAGTTGGCGGAAGACGGCCGGCTTGAACTGCAAAAACCCATCAAGAACTACGCGCCGTCCATGGATCTGCCGGAAGCCCGTTTTGAGGCCACTCTGGAAGATGTTCTGTCTCAGCGCACGGGTATAATATCCAATGCTTACGACAAACGCATTGAGGATGGTCAGCCGGCGAAAAAGGTTCGCGGCGCGCTTGGCGATGTGAAGCGTCTTTGTGAGCCCGGCATGTGTCACAGCTATCAGAATGTGGCTTTTGACGGGGCCGCCGAGGCCATCGAGACGGCGACGGGCCTGCCTTATAAAGCTGTCATTGCCGAGTCCATATTTGGCCCGCTTGCCATGACCACAGCGACGACGACGCTGGAGGGTCTGAGGCAGTCCAAAGACTGGGCCAAGCCGCACAATAGCAAAGGATATGGTTTCACGAGCGTGAAGCCGACCTATTACCGTCTTCCGGCGGCAGCGGGCGTCAACTCATCGGTGAAAGATCTGGGAAAATGGATGCAGGCGCAGTTCACAGAAGACTCGCCGCTGACAGATTATGTCCTACACGGAACCCAAACCCCGCGCATTAATACGCCATATGAAGACCGGAAAATGAGGCGCTATTACGGTTCGCTCAAACAGGCCCGCTACGGCCTCGGCTGGCGGATTTATGATCTTGAAGGCCGCACGGTGATCGGTCATCGCGGCGCCGTTCAGGGTTACCGGGCCCATGTCTTGTTTGACCCGGCGGCTAAAACCGGTGTTGCTGTGCTTTGGAACAGTTCCCACTACCGTCCATCCGGTCTCGCTCTCGAAGTGTTTGATCAGGTTTATGAAAGACCAAAACGGGACTGGATGCGCCTCGGGCCCAACTATAACCGATACGCCGGCCGTCCGGCCGGCACCGGGTCCGGATCCCGCTAACTTATTTTACCGCCGAAAAAGTCCATTTTCCCAAGAGGCACGCCGTTATGGCGCAAAATATTATAAGCCGTGGTAATGTGGAAATAGACATTGGGCAGGGTAAATCCGGACAGGTAAGTCAGAGACGTAAATTCCGCGTCCATCGGCCCGAGTTTAACGGTAAAGGCTCGATCTTCATGTCCGTTGAGTAATTCAGGCGTGGCTTTGGAAAGTTCGCCGCGGGCCCGGGCTATGACAGCGTAAAGATCCTCAAAACTTTTTTCGGTCTCTTCAAAAACAGGGGGCTCTGTTGCGGCCAGGCGGTGAGCGCAGTTTTTAACCAGGGACGTGACGGTCTGCACTTGCCGAATTAAAGGGTGCATGTCCGGTGCCAGGCGGGCATTTAAAAAAACCTGCGGGTCTATATCCCGCTTAGCGGCGTTTTGTTCACCGGCCTTGAGGATATGTTCCAGATTATCCAGCAGCCGGCCAAGAACCGGCACACTGGCTCCGTAGAGAGTCATCTCATTCATCATCGACTTTACTTCTTAAGACGAAATTTCAATGTCATGCGGTCGGTTTCGCCAATAGCTTCCATTTTTGCCCGAAGTTCCGGATCTTTTCGGCTGGTACCCAGGCTCGGCGGCAGACGCCAGACCTTGTCTTCATTTTCAGCGTTAGCCTGATCTTTGGGGTTGGCGTTGATTTCGCTGGGTTTACCGACAAGCTTGAATCCCGCGTCATCCATAATCTGGATGACCTTACTCTGCTTCATATAACCGTTATCGCCGCTGGCCCAGCCATCGGGCTGATCTTCTGCGGCTCGGTGAGCGACAATAGCGACTATGCCTTTGGGTTTTAGCATCGCCTTCATATCGTTCAGGGACTCGGCCAAATAAGCCTGCTCAAAACGGTTTAAATGGTGAATGGCACGGGGCAGAAATACGACATCCACCTGACCTTTAAGGTCAGCAGGCATGCTGCCAAAGGCAAAGGCCGAGATTTTTGTATTGGTGCCGTCGCGCCAGCCTTCAGCTTTAGTCGACCATTCCGTGGCCCAAGTCTTTTTACTTTCCAGAAATTTCTCATCCGCAAACCCGCCAAAATCTCCCCACATAGGAATTGAGTAGTCTATACCGACCAGATGGCCCTCATCGCCCAGATAAGGGATCAGAATTTTTGAATACCATCCGCCGCCCGGGAGAACTTCGGCTACGGTCATGCCTGGCTTAACACCGAAATATTTCAAGGTTTTCGCCGGATGGCGGTATTTATTGCGGGTTTTATTTTCATCGGGCTGCGCTGCCAATATATCGGCCAAAGACCTTGTCTCCATGACCTTTTCAGCGGTGTCGCTCATTTTTTCCGATGCTTTTTCAGTGGCTTCCGCAACTGTTTCAGTCACCTTCACGGATTCTGTCTCTACAGATTGTTTGCAGGCCGATAATGTCACCAGTAGCGCGGCAGCTGCCACAACAGGGGTAATACGCATGATAGTTCTCCAAAAGTCTTAGCCCTTCCAATATCAGAGATTTTTTTTCCGGTATATAGCTTGAAATCGAAATGTGATCTTCCCATATAGACAAAACGATATCAAAATGATATCATAATCTTGTAATCTGGGAGCGTATGATGAGTGAGATCAGAGAGAAAAACGTAAATTCTGTTAGCGGCATTCCATTTTTGGTGGTGTTGCTGGGCTTATTGGCATTGGGTGGATTCCTGTTCATTACGGGAGTCAGAAGTGACGCCGGGCTTCGAATAGGGGGCGGGTTATTGCTGTTTTTCTTCAGCCTGTTCTGTTTTTCAGGGCTTTATAAGGTCGAGCCTAACCAGTCCGCCGTCTTGTCCCTGTTCGGTAAATATATTGGGACGGTACGAACGCCGGGTCTGCGGTTTAACAATCCGTTTTATTCCAAAAAGAAAGTTTCTCTGCGGGTTCGCAACTTTGAAAGCGGCCGTCTGAAAGTGAACGAACTGGATGGTTCGCCCATTGAAATTGCTGCCATTGTAGTCTGGGAAGTTTCGGACTCTGCCGAAGCGGTCTTTAATGTGGATAGTTATGAGAGTTTTGTTCAAATCCAGTCGGAAGCGGCCATTCGGGCTATGGCAACAAGTTATCCCTATGATCAGCATGAAGAAGGGCAGATATCCCTGCGCTCGCACTCAACGGAGATATCCGACCGGCTGAAAGAAGAAATTCAGGACCGACTGGCTCAGGCCGGTATCAATGTCATTGAAGCTCGGATTTCGCATCTGGCCTATTCACCGGAAATCGCGCAAGCCATGCTGCAGCGTCAACAGGCCGGGGCCATCATCGCCGCCCGCCAAAAAATCGTCGAAGGCGCGGTTGGCATGGTGGAGCACGCTTTGGATGAGCTATCGTCCAAAGGCGTGGTAGAGCTAGATGATGAACGCCGCGCGGTGATGGTTTCCAATCTTCTGGTCGTTCTGTGTTCAGATCGGGCAACACAGCCCGTCGTCAATACCGGGACCCTTTACTAAGGCGGTCCATTGCCCGGTAAAAAATCATATCCCTTAAGGATCAACGCTGATGTGCTCACCGCCATGAAGCGTTGGTCTGATGACGAGCTGCGCTCGGTCAATGCGCAGATCGAATATGTGCTGCGCGATGCGCTTCGGCAGCAGGGACGGCTAAAAGAGCGGCCGACGAAAGCCGTGGAAACAGAAAAACAAGAGGCGAAGAATGAGAAAAGATAGCTGGGAATATAAGGTGGTGGAATTGAAAGGCGTCGGCCTTGGCCTTAACATGGAAAAGAATGTGGCTGCGTTTCAGGAGCAGCTTAACCAGTTGGGAAAGCTTGGATGGGAGCTGGTCAGTCTGGCTGAAGGAATGGGAAATATAATTGCCTATCTGAAGCGATAGTAGATTATCGGGCCTTGAAAGAACCTTTGAGAACTCGCGATGTTTTCCGCGCCAGTTTTTTAAAAATGCGAAACGGCGCGCCGCCTATTTTCCCGACCCGCCTGAGGCGCCGCCATCTTTTGCGGGCGAAAGGTTCATATTCCGGAGTCAGCAAATCAAAAAATCTTTTCGAGACGATTTCCCAGCTATATTTCTGCGCATATTCGGCCGGTATGGATCGATCAATTTCCAGACAGTCCAGACAAGCTTGCTGCAGATCTTTATTGATAATGCCCGCTCCGCTGCCGGGAATAATATCGATGGGTCCTGATACAGGGTAGCCGGCCACTGGCGTACCCGTCGCCATGGACTCAATAATCACCAAGCCAAATGTATCGGTGAGCGAGGGGAAAACAAAAACGTCTGCATCTGCATAATAACGGGCGAGCTCTTCGCCAAATTTTGGACCGGCGAAATGAACATCCGGGTATTTTGCCTTGAGTTCCTTTTCCTGAGGGCCTTTTCCAACCACAACCTTGGACCCGGGAAGGTCCAGATTAAGAAAGGCCTCAATATTTTTCTCCACGGCAATTCGGCCGACATTGAGGAAAATAGGCCGAGGTAAATCTTTATAAACATCTTCGGGCGAGAGCCGTCTTTCCGGTGTAAACTGATCCAGATCCACGCCGCGGGCCCAGGCAGCCAGTTTTGTAAATCCGCGTTTTTCCAGGAATTTGACCATGGACGGTGTCGTGACCATAATCTGCCCGCCGCTATTGTGAAATTTTCGAACAAAACGGTACGGCATGGAAAGGGGCACAAAGGGAAACCGCGCCTTTATATATTCCGGAAATTTTGTGTGATAACTGGTCGTAAACGGCATGCCCCATTTCAAACAAAGGCTGCGCGCCGCCTGTCCCAAGGGGCCTTCCGTCGCAATATGAATAGCCTCAGGTCCAAAATGGACAATGCGGCGCTCTACATCCCATTTAGCAAATGGTGCCAGGCGAATATCCGGATAGGTCGGCAGCGGCATAGTCCAGTACCCGTCTGAGGGGGCAATAACTTCTACTTTATGTCCGGCTTTGATCAACTCTTCAACCGTACGTGTTAATGTCCGGACAACTCCGTTCATTTGCGGCTTCCAGGCATCAGTGACGAGCAGGATTTTCAAATCTGTCTCTCTTTAATTTTTGTCTACCCTAAATGGGAAATATTCAGCCTGCGTCTACAGAAAATCCTGAAAAAAACGACCGCCAAATAAGCCAGCCAGAAAAAATTCTCAAAAAAATCCGGTATTTAACCCCTCGTTAACAAAAAATTTCCTTTTTTGGCACACTAAGTATTGACGAAAGACAGCAAATCAACACTATATATAGTTGGATTACTCATTGAGTGTCTTTTTCATACATTTACACAGGGCACCGGGCCTTCGGCGCGTGCGGGGATTTTTTTGGTAAAAAACGCCGGTTTTTCAATAGCCGAGCGGATCTAAGTGAGGGGAAACATGTCGGAAAACGGTTTTGAAAACGCAACAGTAGAAGTCCTGCCGGAATATGAGGCAGAAAATTCGATTCAAGACCGAAAACCCGAACCCAAAGCGAAAGCTGGAAAACCGCGCCATATTAATGTGGTCCAGTCGCTTAAAGTTCGTCAGGACAAGTCCCGGGACGCCCTTTTAACAGACTTCGGCAAAAAGACACTCGTTGACCGTTATCTTTTGCCCGGTGAATCCTATCAGGATATGTTTGCCCGTGTTGCCGAAGCCTACGGGGACGACCAAGACCATGCCCAGCGTATATACGATTATATGTCCCAGCTTTGGTTCATGCCGGCCACGCCTGTTTTATCCAATGGCGGCGCCAGCCGCGGACTGCCCATTTCCTGTTTTTTGAATTCTGTCGATGACAGCCTCGGCTCCATCGTTGATATCTGGAATGAAAATGTCTGGCTGGCCTCTAACGGCGGCGGTATCGGCACCTATTGGGGTAATGTACGCTCCATTGGCGAAAAGATTGGAAAAGCCGGAAAGACATCGGGCATTATTCCCTTTATCCGGGTTATGGACTCGCTCACACTGGCCATTTCGCAAGGCTCTCTGCGGCGCGGATCTGCGGCCGTTTATCTGGATATTCATCACCCGGAAATCGAAGAATTTTTGGAAATTCGCAAGCCGTCCGGTGACTTTAACCGCAAATCGCTCAACCTGCACCACGGACTGAATATTTCAGACGAGTTTATGATGGCTGTGCGCGACGGCAAAGAATTCGGCCTGCGCTCACCAAAAACCGATGAAGTTATCAAGACCATTGATGCCCGCTATTTATGGCAGAAAATCCTTGAGATGCGCCTGCAGACCGGTGAGCCCTATCTGGTCTTCTCCGATACGGTCAACGAAGCGCTCGCCAAGCACCAAAGAGAGCAAGGCCTGCGCGTGCGTCAGTCTAATCTCTGTTCTGAAATTATGCTGGCAACCGGTAAGGACCGCTTTGGTAAAGAACGAACAGCGGTTTGTTGCCTGTCTTCTGTTAATGCCGAAAAGTGGGATGAGTGGAAAAACGAAGAAGGCTTTATCGAAGACATCATGCGGTTCCTTGATAATGTGCTTGAGGACTTCATTCAGCGTGCGCCGGAAGAAATGAATGACGCGGTCTATTCCGCCATTCGTGAGCGTTCTGTCGGTCTGGGACTGATGGGCTTTCACAGCATGCTCCAAGCCAAGAACCTGGCTTTTGAAAGCGCCATGGCAAAATCCTATAATAACCGCATGTTCCTGCATATTCGCCGCGAAGCGGACGCTGCGTCCGTTAAACTGGCCGAAGAGCGCGGGGCCTGCCCGGATGCGGCCGATATGAATATCAAGGCCAGATTTTCCCACAAACTGGCTGTGGCGCCAACGGCGTCAATCTCAATCATTTGCGGCGGCACCTCAGCCGGTATTGAGCCGATCCCGGCCAATATTTATACCCATAAAACGCTATCCGGGTCTTTTACGGTTAAGAACAAGCACCTCGAAGCCGTGCTTGAAGAAAAAGGTCTGAACACCAAAGTGATTTGGGGAACGATCCTGGAAAATGAAGGGTCTGTTCAGCATCTTGACGAGCTGGATGAACATGAAAAATCCGTTTTCCGGACGGCCTTCGAAATTGATCAGCGCTGGATTATCGAACACGCAGCCGACAGGTCTCCGCATATTTGCCAGGCACAGTCCGTGAATATCTTTATTCCTGGCGATGTGGACAAATGGGACCTGCACATGCTGCACTGGACCGCCTGGGAAAAAGGTGTGAAGTCGCTCTATTATTGCCGGTCAAAATCCGTTCAGCGGGCCGCCTTTGCCGGCTCAGACGACAAACCGGCCAATGATATGGAAAAAGCCATGCAGGAAGCCGCCCCGACAAATTACGAGGAATGCCTCGCCTGTCAGTAGGGTGCAGTTTCATAAAACGTACACATTAAATAGCTAAGCTATTGTCTTTA
>CAYQNQ010000017.1:17475-21733 GCA_964418815.1 uncultured Hellea sp. | reverse complement strand
GTGCCGTGATTTCATGCAAGCTGCCGCTTTTCTTTCCCTTGCCGCGCGGCGTTCTTACCGCGTCAAAAATATATGCATCTGCCATTTGGGGCTCCTCGATTTAATATTCACATTCTATGATTTTGCGGTCGGATTTACTCCAGCCGCTGAGTGTTAAACTTTCGTCTTCGTCATCATCCGCTGCGAGAATGATTTGACGCGATTCTTCGATTCCTTTTTCGGATCTGCAATTGTGGAGGTTTATGACAATGCCAGAGTTTTCATCTTCGACAAACTTCCAACTTTTCACATCACATTTAGTACCTTCTACCTGTACCTGAGCTCTCGACAAAAAGACGCTACCATCAGTGGTTTTTTCTGCCGGGCATTCTTCTAAATAAGAATATTCGCCTTCGATAAAGGCGTCGAAATACTCCGGATCCGAACAGGAAATTGTCAAGGCGGCGGAAAGTGATATGATCAGCAATCGTCTCAATTACAAGCTCCGTGCGATCAGCACTTTCATGATTTCATTTGTGCCGCCGTAAATGCGCTGCACGCGAGAGGCGCGCCACTGACGGGCGACCGGGTATTCGTTCATAAAGCCATAGCCCCCAAACATTTGCAGGCAGCGATCATTAATCTCGCACTCTTTGTCTGTGGTCCAATATTTGGCCATGGAAGCGGTCACAGTGTCGAGCTCACCTTTCAGGTGCTTTTCGGCGCAGTTATAAACAAAGTTCTTGGCCACTGTCGCTATGGTTTTACACTCGGCCAGTTCAAACTGTGTGTTTTGGAAATCGAGGATACGTTTGCCAAAGGCCTTGCGCTCTTTCACATATTCAATGGTGTGCTTGAGGGTCTTTTCCATGATGGCCACAGACTGCACGGCGATGTTCAGACGCTCTTGCGGCAATTCCTGCATGAGCTGGATAAAACCCATCCCCGGCTCTGGCCCGAGCAGCGCATCCGCCGGGACTTTGACATCATCAAAGAACAGCTCAGCTGTGTCCTGGGCTTCTCCGCCCACCTTGTCGAGGATACGGCCGCGGCGGAAACCTTCAACCTCGTCTGTGTCGACCACAAAGAGTGATTTGGAGTGCTTACCTTCACCGCCCGTATCGGCCACGACAATGATCAGGTTCGCCGTTCCGCCATTGGTGATGAATGTTTTAGAGCCGTTGATGATCCAGCCATTGCCGTCCTTTTTGGCCGATGTCTTGACGCTTTGCAGGTCAGAGCCTGTGCCGGGTTCAGTCATCGCGATAGCGCCGACATAGTCTCCGGTGGCCATTTTCGGCAGCCATTTCTGCTTTTGCTCTTCCGTGCCGTAATGAAGGATGTAGGGCGCAACAATTGCATTATGAAGCGAGAGGCCAAAGCCGTCCACTTCAGCCCGTTCCATCTCTTCCATAATGATCATTTCCAGACGGTAGTCACCGCCAATGCCGCCATATTCTTCTGGCATGGTCGGACATAAAAGACCCATAGCACCGGCCTTATTCCAATATTCCCGGTCGACCATTTTGTTCTTGCGGAACTTCTCTGAATGAGGCGCCATTTCGGTTTTGTAAAATCCGTAAACAGAATCCCGGAAAATATTGATATCTTCTTCGTCATACCAGTCCGGGTTTTTAAAATCTAAAACGCTCATTTTCTTCTCCTCAATCTCTTTTGTTCTCTGGTGTCTTTTAAGACGCGAATAGCCGGACCTTTAAGGCCCGGCTTTTCAGTTTCAATTTTCAATTCGGTTAAAAGGCTTCTGCCGTTAGTGCCATGACCGGCTCCGCCCCGGTTTTCAGGCGGGCCAGATGGGTATCAATCATCGGCAAAACCCGCTGTATGAAATAGCGGCCAGTGATAATTTTGTTCGAATAGAACTCATCATTCGTGCCTTCCGCGATCGCTTTTGACGCCGTGACCGCCATCATCGACCACATATATGTAAAGACCGACAGGCCCATCATATGCATGTAATCGACAGAGCCAGCGCCGGCATTATCCGGATTAGTCATACCGTTTTGCATGAGCCACATCGTGCCTTCTGTGAGCTTATTTTTCGCGTCTGTTAGAGCTTGAACAAATTCGGCAACATCGTCATTGCCGGATTGCTCTGAGATAAAAGCATCAATATCGGCGTTAAGGCTCATCAGCGCTCGGCCGCCTTTACGGGCCAGTTTCCGGCCAACAAGATCGAGTGCCTGAATTCCGTTCGCACCTTCATATATAGCGGCAATCCGCGTATCGCGAACAAATTGGCTCATGCCCCATTCTTCGATATAGCCATGTCCGCCGTAAATCTGTTGACAATCGATAGTGGTCTGCATGGCGCGGTCGGTGAGATAGCCTTTGATAACCGGTGTCAAAAGACCCAGCAAATCATCGCACTTCTCAACAAATTTTTCGTCGCCGTGAACCAGCTCCAAATCTTCTAACAGACCCGCCCAGTATACGAGCATGCGGGCGCCTTCGTTGAAAGCTTTGGTGTCCATCAGCATGCGGCGTACATCCGGGTGCACGATAATCGGGTCAGCCGGGCCATTTTCATTTTTCGGCCCAGTCAGCGCCCGGCCCTGCAGACGGTCTTTGGCGTAATCGACGGCATTTTGATAGGCCACTTCAGATTGGGCCAGACCCTGCATACCCACATCAAGACGAGCACGGTTCATCATAACGAACATGACCTTCAGTCCTTTATTCTCTTCGCCGATCATATAGCCTTCCGCCTCGTCATAGTTCATGACACAGGTCGAGTTGCCGTGGATGCCCATTTTCTCTTCGATAGAGCCGCAAGAAACCCCATTACCGTCGCCCGGATTGCCGCCATTATCGAGCTTGAATTTGGGTACGATAAAGAGCGATATACCTTTGACACCAGCCGGCGCGCCTTCGACGCGGGCCAGAACCAAGTGAATAATGTTTTCGGCCATGTCGTGCTCACCAGCAGAGATGAAAATCTTTTGACCGGAAATTTTATAAGAGCCGTCCGCGTTCGGAACCGCTTTGGTTTTGAGAAGACCCAGATCCGTGCCGCAATGGGGCTCGGTCAGGTTCATGGTACCTGTCCAGGTGCCAGCAATCATCTTAGGAAGGTAAGTCTGTTTTTGGTCTTCGCTACCACCGATTTTGATGGCCTTGATAGCGCCGTTTGTCAGGCCCGGATACATGGCAAAGGCCATATTGGCGGCAGATTGCATCTCGCCGGCGGCCAGATGCCAAAGACCCGGCATGCCCATTCCGCCATACTCAGCCGGTTGAGACATGCCCATATAGCCGTTTTGGACCATCTGGTCGTAAGCTTCTTTAAAACCGGTTGGCGTTGTCACAGATCCATCGTCATGGCGTTTACAGCCTTCGTGGTCACCGACAATATTTAGCGGTGCAAGAACTTCGCGGCTAAACTTGCCGCCTTCTTCTAAGATAGCCGCCAGGATATCCGACTCGGCTTCTGCGAATTTTTCATATTCGGTCAGCTGACCAACATTCAGAACTTCGTTGAGGATAAAGTTCATATCTTTGAGGGGGGCGTCATAGCGTGGCATATCGGTGGTCCCTAATTTCCAATAAATTGATTGTCGGAGGCGAAATAGTCTTTGAAAGCGGCGTCATAGGCATTGGCCAATTGCACCACTTCCGTATTTGCCTCGGTGTTTTCAAGTTTGTCATCCATGATCCGGCAAAGCTCGTTCATATCACGGGTGAGAATATCAATATCCGTCTTGCGGCGGCTCAGCGATTTAATGACTTTTTTAAAATTGCTGCTGCGCTGGGCCAGTTCTTCCCGGTCAGTTATACGGCCATCGGTCACATCCAGAACGACTTTTATGTCATCCAGCGTAAATCCGAGGCGCTTGGCCCGTAAAATAGAGATCATCCGTGTATGGTCCGCCGCCCCGAACACCCGCGTTCCGGATTCCCGGTTAGGACTGATTAAGCCCTTATCTTCATAAAACCTTACGGCTCGGGGAGTTATGTCGAAAAGGTCCGAGAATTCCCGAATAGACCAGGCTGAATTCGCTGACTCTTTTTCATCAATGAATGACATGGCGCGGCATGTACATGACGTTGACGTTAACGTCAAGTGCCGGAATACGGTTTTTCCATTGTTTTCGTTAACCTTTTTAACCGGGCATTAACCACAATCGCGCTCTATTTGTGAAGAATCTCGCCTGCGTCACAGGACGTGAGGCTTTTAGGGTAATTGGCAGGCATTTTGAACTTATGAGCAAACGTCAGACAAAATCTACGGCAGATAGCCAAACGACCGCTAAAAAGGCTG